>NZ_LASY01000093.1:0-11910 GCF_000973155.1 Grimontia sp. AD028
CAGTCAATCTCGCTGAATCCGGCATCTTCAGGTTGTTTGGGTATAAAGGGACGCTTCGGCGTCCTTTTTTGTCTCAGTTACCTTTCAATATCGCAAAGTTAGGAAAGCTCTCCTACCCTTTTAGTTGTCAGCAAAAAGGGGATGCGATTTATGTTCAGCGTAAAAAACACCATAAAAACCACACTTCTAGCCACCGCAGTTTTCGGCCTTGCCGCCTGTTCCGATTACGATCCTGTCGCAGAAAGTGACTGCAACAAAGTGGTCAGCCACGCTCAGAAAATTCTTGGTGCCTTAGCACCCTCTGCAGGCGAATTGATGAGCCAATGTAAAGCGGCTTCGGACAGTGAACGCGGCTGCGTGATGGCTTCCACCAAAAAAGGCCAGCTTGCGCAGTGCCTATAACCGAATAAATTGTCGTATACTGGCGCCCGTTTTTTAACGGGAGCCATGTATGCAACGTTCCACTCTTATCGGCCTCAAAGTCGGCCTGCTCGCCCTTCTTCTTTTTATCGGTATGCTCGGCATGAGCACCAACTCACCCGCAACAGAATGGCTCAAAGAAGCGTTTCTGGGCATTAGCTTTGCGTTTGCATTTGGCTTAGGCGCTCCGGAAGCATTGGCTTACATACTGGCGACAATCGTGTTTATTGCGGTTTTCTGTGTGGGGTATTTTGTTGGGAAGAAAGCTTCTGGCAAATTCGATAGCTAAAGCCGACCACAAGCCTGAATAAATCAAAGATTTTTGTAACAGCCCGTAAGCCCAAAAGTGGCCAAACTCGCCGTCATTAATCGCGATTTTCGGCCATTGCGGCCGACTTTCCGAGAGCATGGAAACCCCTCTGGCCGTGTGTCTCAGTAAGTTTGCAGGGGATAATCAAACTATTCACTAGACTATTTCCACATCGCGGAAATATACTGCGCTTCCTGTTATTACTGTAGGAATACTTTGTGGACCCCAACTCTAGTCGATTGTGTCAAACCTTACTGGCTTCTTGTCATCAAGGGAGGACACAGCAATGATTGAGACCCTCCTTACCCTTCTGTTCGGCATTCTATTTATCTTGGCTATTATCGCAGCAAACGGCTACTTCGTTGCCCAAGAGTTCGCGTACATGGCTGTGGACAGAGCAAAACTCGCAACCCTTGCTGCGACTGGTGATGCCGCTGCTAAACGCGCGCTCAAAGTGACCAAACGTACCAGCTTTATGCTGTCCGGTGCCCAACTGGGTATTACGGTAACCGGTCTTGTTCTGGGCTTTGTCGCGGAACCTCTGGTCGGCCAGTCTCTGGGTGTATTGCTACAAGGCTTTGGGTTATCGCTAGAGGCGGGGATCGCTCTAGGTACCGTCATCACCCTGGGTGTCGCTATGGTCGTTCAAATGATCATGGGCGAGCTGTACCCGAAAAACCTCGCGATCGCGAACGCAGAACCTATGTCTCTGATGATGTCCCGCTCGACACTGATTTACATGTCTGTGTTTAGCTTTTTCATCAGCTTTTTCGACAAGTCAGCCAACCTGCTGCTTCGTGCGGTTCGCATTGAGCCAGTACACGATCTGGACGTGAGTGCATCGGAAGAAGATTTGCACCACATCATCGCTAACTCGCGTGAAACGGGTGACATCCCCGTCGAGCTTTCACTGATGATGGACCGTATCCTGGATTTCCCAGAGCGCGACGTAGAACACGCGATGGTGCCTCGTTCACAAGTGGATTGGGTTGAGCCAGAAACCACATTGACTGAGCTGGTGTCTCTGATGGCACAAGCACATACCCGTTACCCTGTGGTGAACGATGACGATGCGCCTGTGGGTGTGGTTCATCTTCCTGATGTGTTGGCACGTATTGATGCTGGCCATGCTGACGACACCGTAGAATCGGTGATGCGTCCTGCTACTGTTCTGCCAACGCTCATGAGTCTGCCAGACGCACTGGATCAGTTGGAGAAATCTACCAACCATCTGGCGTGTGTCATTGACGAATACGGCGGCTTTGCCGGCGTTTTGACGATTGAAGATCTGGCGATGGAAATCGTAGGTGAAATTACCGACGAACACGACGCCGACGCGGCTGATGCCGTTGTTCCGCAAAGCGACAACGTATGGCTGATGGAAGGTGACGTTCACATCGACGAAGTGGAGCGTGCGATTGGCTACGACCTGCCGAAAGACGATGTAGAAACCATCGCCGGTATGTTGATTGCGGAGCGTGGTGCACTTCCAGCTGAAGGTGAGACAGTCGTTATCGAACTGCCAGTCGACCCATCCGAATTTGCTTCTGGCGAGCTGTTCAAGCGCCATCTTGAAGTTGAAGTGTTGCGTATTGAGCGACACGTTCCAACAGAGGTGCGCGTCAAGCTTGTAGAGAATCCCATTGAGGAGGGTGAAGAATGATGACCGATCCGTTGATTGTCACTTTGGTGACCTCTGCCCTCATCGTATTGAGTGGCTTTTTCGTTATCATCGAATTTGCATTGATGGGTGCACGTCGCCACCGCCTGGAAGAAATGGCTGTGGAAAGTGCGTCTGCACGCGCTGCGCTGCGTGGCATGAATGACCTGACACTCATGCTAGCCGGTGCCCAGTTGGGCATTACCTTCTGTACCTTTGCGTTGGGTGCAGTCACCAAGCCAGCGGTAGACCATTGGATTGGACCCGTGTTTGCCTCGGTGGGCATGCCGGAATGGGCGGTAGATGGTGCGTCGTTCGGTTTTGCGCTCTTTGTGGTGACTTTCCTTCACCTTGTTGTCGGTGAAATGGCACCGAAATCCTGGTCGATTGCGCACCCTGAAAAATCAGCACTGGCAATTGGTTTGGTCGCGCGCGCTT
Organism: Grimontia sp. AD028; assembly: GCF_000973155.1. Taxonomy (NCBI): domain Bacteria; kingdom Pseudomonadati; phylum Pseudomonadota; class Gammaproteobacteria; order Vibrionales; family Vibrionaceae; genus Grimontia; species Grimontia sp. AD028. Next base: position 2,829 of record NZ_LASY01000093.1, read on the forward strand.
ATGTGTGGCCACTGCGTCCGTTGCTGAACTGGATTAACAGCATTGCAAACCGACTGGTAAAAGCGTCAGGTGTAGAGCCTGTAGAAAGCGCCGCTGTCGGTGGACAAGACATTGATACCATCCGTCAACTCGTCGAACACTCGGGTAAAGTGGGTACACTTCAACCGAGTATTCAGAAGCAGCTTTCTGGCCTGATTGACCTGAGCTCAATTCCGGTTGAAACACTGGTGACAGAAGGTCAGGTGATGGCCCATGTCGACAAACGCGCAACCGTTGCAGAAGTGCGCAAGGTGTCGATGGAAACAGGACACATGCGTATTCTGGTGTTCGGAAATCGTGGCCTTAAACCGCTAGTGGTTCATGTGCGCGATACCCTGCTGGAACCCGCTGACCGACCTGCGCGTGAAGTTGCACGCAAAGCGCATGTGCTTGATGCAAACACACCAGTTTACGAAGCGTTGGCGCGTATGCGTGAAGCGAGTGTGCAGCTTGCCGTGGTAAGCAAAGGTGACAAGATGATTGGTGTGGTGACACTGGCAGATATCCTGAAACGTGTTCTGCCAACAGCCGCCTGATGTCTTCACCGTTGTTCAGGTAACAGTGACTAACCTGTAGCGCTTACCAAAACACAAAAAAGCCAGCAGACATTCTGCTGGCTTTTTCATTTATGGAGACAATGGGTAGCTAACAGAAATAGCTACCCCAAACGTCCCAGATTTATTGCACTACACTGCCATATTGGTCGACCTGAACCATATAAATGGATCTGTCGTTACCATTTTCAGCAGAGTCTTTACCTGTGAAAATCAACGTGTAAGCGCCGTCATCTCCCACAGGGGTGATATCCAACCCGAGGCTATTTTCGCTGTTATCCTCACCAGTAAACGACAACTCAGCGCCGACTCTTATTCCATTGGCATTGAATTTCTGCGCCCTGACTTCATATCTGCCATTGTCGCCAATAGTTGCCCAGGCAACAACGTAATCGCCTGAACTACCGACACCCACCACTTTGGCAGGACCGTGACCACCAGGCATCATGAACTTATCCGCAGCTTGTTTCGCATTACCATTTTGATCAAACAGCTGCATGTAGGTATGCCATTGGCTACCTTCAATACCGCGCCATACGACCACAAAGTCTCCGTTAGCATTGGTTCGACTGATGGACGGACGATCGTTCGAGGTGGTGCCAGCCAGATTCAAAGTCTTAATGGATCCAGCCACATAGGTGTTAGTGGTAGCATCCATCAGAGCCAGTTTGACTGTTCCGCCTGACGAACCGGCAATGGCATATTTCCCGCCACCAATGCTGACTACGTTGGTTTCTAGATCACCCACGCCATCCGTTCCGCCGATTGCCAGTGTTTGCGTACTACCCACTTTCTGCCCCGTAGAATTCAACATCACAACATTGGTTGCCGTCGCTGTTGAACCTTGGTTCCAGGAAATAACGTAATTTTCATTGGTCAGAACCGAAATCTCGACCTTGGCCTCGATTGGGTAACCATTGCTGTTCGCGGACACGGAACCGACTGACTGAGCGCTGCCGATCTTGTTGCCCGAAGTATCAAGCAATTGCATGTACAGCTGGAAGTTATTCTGCCAAACGATAACCGCCGTGGTACCTGACTGGGCAGAAGTCACCGTTCTAAGCTGAGAAGGACCCAGATCCATTTCTGGCCCTGTCGCTGCGCCGCCATGGTCTGCAGGGTTGGCATAAACTACCTGAGCATAAGAATGAACGTTCAAGGTGGTGGAGTTGTTATATCCCGTCCAAGTAACGAGCAGATCACCCTCTTCGTTCAGCTGTGTAACCTGAGGAGACTCAATCTTCTGCCTTGTACCGAGGACTAACTCCTCACCTTTGAGTGTCCCATCAGCATTGAAGGTTTGGAGGTATACCTTGTTATCACCGTAGTAATTAGTGCTCCATCCGCGCCAAACTACCGTGTAACTGCCATCATCTTTCGTCGTCGTGACATAGGCAGAATCATCCACGGTGTTATCACCACTGCCTTCGATAACCTGGGTACCCGTGCCCGAACCATCGTCGTCCGCGATAACGATACTTGCGCTGCTCAGGTCACTCTTGTCAGTTTTCACCCACGCTTGCAGGGTAAAGTTTTCACTGTTTTCAGCCGTGCTGTCGTTTACGGTAGATAGCGTAATACGAACAGAATCGATGCCTTGTGGCAGCGAAATTTCTGTCAGGGTTGAAGAAATGGTCGCAGAGCCAGTCGTTCCATCTGAATAACGCAGGGTCACAGTGTTCAGATAGTCGCTGTTTAGCAGTGCAGTACCGTCTTTAAGCGCCAGACGGAGTTTGGTGGTCGTACCCTCAGTATCCTTGTCGAAGTTGACGGTCGCATTAATTTGACCGCCTTCAGTCACAGCGCTTGAGTCAAGCGTGATACCTGAAACGGTTGGATTAGACTCGCTTGGGAATACCGTTTTTGGATAACACGTGTGATCCTCTGAAGTCACCGTGCCCATCGCACTGATGCGGGTTGGGAACAGGCCAACTTGCACCCTTTCACCTGTCGATGGGTTCACGCGGAAAATCCAGTTACTGTTCACATTCCCGGAAACATTCTGGTTTTTAGCTGCAATTATCAACTGACCGTTTTGGTCCAATGTCGCGGCTGCAACGAAGTCAATAAAGTGGAAGGCCTTGAGTGTTTGTGCGCCCGTCGTGGTATCAATGCTAAAGCTACGACCATTAGTCACAAACAGGAGCTCGCCTTCATAAAATACAAACGACCCCCAGCTTGAATAACCACCAAAGCGTAGATTGTTATCAAAGGTGCCAATGTCCGTTATCTCACCAGTGGTCGGATCCACTTTGAAAATGCTGGTAGCGTCAGATGCGTACAATTCACCCGTGTCTGGGTGAAAAGCCATTCGCATAATCTGTTTTTTAACGGTTGGGCCATCGACATGTTCACCCGTCTCAGGATTCATGTACGCAAGCTGATAGGGCTTTCTCTTTTTCGCGTGAACATCGAGTGCTGCATACTCTTCAGGCGTAAAGTCAGAAGCAGGAATATCCGCATAAAACTCAGTAGGCTGAGTAGAATTGGCGTAGTAAAGGCGGTCTGTCACACGGTCGTATGACATGGCTGAACCACTGAATTTTGCTCTTGAGTGATAAAGGGAGCGGCTCACAGCATCCGTTGTGTAGCTATTTCCCATCTTATCCAGCTCTTGCACATCCATCAAAACGCCGACATGGTTGCGTCCGGCATTCATGGAGTACACATTCCCTGCACAGTTTGCAAATGATTGTGCTGACGAAAGCGCTCCCGCCAACACCGCCATCGAGACAAGTGTTTTTTTCATATTGAATTGACCCATCATCCATAAAATTTAAGGTGCTCACCCAACTCTCGCGGTTGTATTTGAGCACTCGCAGTTCCCTCATCAATTGGGCTGCCAATGTTTGATTTTTAAAAAAGGCGCTTGATGATTAGCTGCAAGCCTACTTCAAATATTTCGAATGAGTTTTACTCACAAATGAGACAAATTTGCTTTGGAAGTGTAAACACGAAGGCGTTTACTTCCTGACCACCAAAAAGAAGGAGATAAAGATTAAATGCCCGTTACTCTCATCCGAACCAAAACTAATTCGAAGTATTAAATTAGAATGAATAATGACAAGAAATGTAGGGATATTTAGATTCCCATCCAGTTTTCACTTCACGCTTAAAGTGACGTCTTATTTTTGGGAATGACAATGAAAATAGTGAGGTTTAAAAGCCGTTAGTTTTTCGACATCAAATGCAAAAACGCCACCTCTACAGGTGGCGTTTGTTTCTATCTATTCAGTGAGTTTGGGCTTATGCCGCACTCAATAACTTCTGCTGATGGGCAAGGTACTCTTCATATGTGCCTTGGAAGTAATCCAGCTTCTTGTCTTTGATTTCGATAACCGCCGTCGCCAGAGATGATACAAACTCGCGGTCGTGACTCACGAAAATCAGCGTTCCCGGATACACTTTCAGCGCGCTGTTCAGTGCTTCAATGGCTTCCATGTCCATGTGGTTGGTTGGCTCATCCATCACCAGCACGTTGATGTCTTGCATCATCAGCTTGCCGAAGATCAGACGGTTCTTCTCACCACCCGAACAGTTTCTGGCTTTCTTGTTCACGTCATCTTCGGTAAACAGCAGACGCCCCAGAATCGCACGCACAATCAGGTCGTTGTGCTTTGCGGTGCGCCACTGAGAAATCCACTCAAAGATGGTCATGTCGTTGTCGAAATCAGCAGTACAATCCTGCGGACAGTAACCGACAGACGCATTCTCCGCCCACTTCACCACACCTTGGGTTTGCTCAAGCTCGCTCACCAAGCAGCGCAGCAACGTGGTTTTACCCACACCGTTCTCACCGATAACCGCGAGGCGCGAGCCTGCTTCCAGCAGCAGATTACCGTTTTCAAACAACATCTCGCCGGTATAGCCATGACCCACTTGTTGCAGCTCAAGCGCCTGACGGTGCAGTTTCTTGCCTTCACCAAAATCAAGCGACGGACTGATACGGCTAGAGGTTTTCACTTCATCCAGCTTGATTTTGTCCATGCGTTTCGCGCGCGAACTCGCCAGCTTCGCTTTAGAAGCGTTGGCACCAAAGCGGTTCACAAATTCTTGCAGCTCGCTAATCTCGGCCGCTTTCTTAGCGTTACTCGCCAGCAATTGCTCGCGTTGCAAACCAGACGCTTCCAAGAAGTAATCATAGTTACCTGCATAGATTCGCAGCTCACCGTAATCAATGTCTGCCATATGGGTACAGACTGTGTTCAGGAAGTGACGGTCGTGCGAGATAATAATCATGGTGCACTTACGCTGGCTCAGCTCTTCCGCCAACCAACCGATAGTGTGAATGTCCAGGTTGTTCGTCGGTTCGTCCAGCAGCAGAATATCCGGGTTCGCAAACAGCGCCTGCGCCAACAGCACACGCAGCTTCCAGCCCGGCGCTACTTGCTGCATCAGGCCAAAGTGCAGATGTTCTTCGATACCTGCTTTAATCAGGATATCGCCCGCGCGGCTTTCTGCTGTGTAGCCGTCCATTTCCGCGAACTCGACTTCAAGTTCCGCGACTTTCATGCCGTCTTCTTCGCTCATTTCCGGCAAAGAGTAAATGCGGTCACGCTCTTGCTTCACTTCCCACAGCTTCTTGTCACCCATGATGACCACATCAATCACGTTGAAGTTTTCAAACGCAAACTGATCCTGACTCAACACACCTAACTTCAACCCCGGTGCGATCGACACGTTCCCTGAGCTTGGTGCCAATGCGCCGCTCAAGATCTTCATAAAGGTCGATTTACCACAGCCATTCGCGCCAATCAGGCCATAACGGTTACCGTTACCAAACTTTGCTGAGATGTTTTCAAACAACGGCTCCGCGCCAAATTGCATGGTGATGTTAGCGGTTGAAATCAATGAAGTATTCCTAGATGAATGATGAGAAGTGTTCTGAGCGCAGCTTTATGTGGCACGAACAAACAGGCGGCGAATTATACAGACTAAATTGGGAATGAACAGATGGGAGCAGGCTAGCGCTGGAAATGCGTTGATTTCAACGCTAGCTAAAGGAGAGGCCAGAACAGATCGGCCTAACACGATTATGGACAATTCGGAGTTAGGAGTTACGTTTGTGAGCAATCAATTCGGATAACTTCAGATAGGAGAAAGTGGAGTAGACGACTTTATTCTTCGATAGTATTGGCTGCTGACGCAGCCAAAAGAATGCTATTTCTTATTGACCGGAGAAGGGCTCATATGTGTTATGTTTATCAGCTCAGTGCGTCCCCAAAAACCTTTGCTCGCATACTCTACAGTCCAACCTCGGCGCTTTAACTCTTTCGTAATAAGCCTATTCGAAATACCATGCCCAAAAACAGAAACGTTTTCATGTTCACAGGCTTTGGCAATAATTAGGTCTGCGGCTGAAATAGCACGCTTGCGGCCGGTTTGATACGATTCACTATTACCCGATATACCTAAAAACCAACACAGCCTAGCAATAACCAACCAACTATTAACTGGCATCGAAAAAGGTAGCTTTAGTCTAGGAATATCCATTTCTCTCAAGTCATTTAAAACCAAATCCGCTCCTTTACCCAAACATATTTCTGCTGAGTGTAGGGAGCGATTCAGGTCACTAGAAAATGTATAGCTGTTATGGAGTTTTTCGTTTAGTTCTTGAGGTGGAAGACTTTTTGGGCAAACAAACGATCGATTGTAGGCTCGAACCCACTTTGCAAAACCAACAGCCGTAACTCTAGGGTTTGAGCTTGCAACAGGCCTCCCATGTCTAACTAATGTAATTCTCACTAAACCTCCTTTTCCGTGGATCAACATAACGCCGCCAACACAGGGCGAGCGCAGCGAAAAAATTGATCCAGTGTAGTGTTTTTAGTCCCCATTAAGTCTTTGTTATACGCTCAGCCAACAATATCACTGCTCTGGTTGTTGCTTTTAAAAGATTTATGCTTCCCAATCCTGCCTAAGTGAGTATCGGAAAAGCCTGTGCTGTATTTCAAGCCGTAGCCCAAAGCTCGGTCAAACCCTATATGCGCAAACCAAATTAGCGATAAGCTAACGACCAAGTCACTTTGGCTGATGATGCCAATTGCGAGAGCGATTGCGGAGCTAATGATGGAGTGAGTGATGTTGTAAGCAATTGCACCAACCTTTGGGCCAGCTAAATACCCCAGAAAGGCAAGGTCGGGCAATAAAAATAACCAAGCAAAAAACGCCCAATCGCCGTCAAGTTGATTAAAAAACGAGAGCGATATTAGGAATATACATAGCCCTTCCAAACGCAGTATTAATTTCAGTTTCCCTGTAACAAATGACATTTAGCATCCTTACTCTTCTAGCACATAACATCAGCATAATGGGCATTTACCAGCACAAATTGATTGAAACGTTTAAATCACCGCTTTTCGAAAAATGCGCCACGAGTAAACGTCCCGTTTATGCCCTTGTTATGTGATAATTTTTCGACCACGTTCTAGCACCCAGCAACGCTCATTTCTTGTGTAACCAAGTTGCTCGTAATATTCATTGGCTGATGGTGCGGCGATCAGGAAAAGTTTACAAGTTGATTGAATTTTCGCTTGCGTTTGAATCTGTAACTGCTTCCCAATACCTAATCTTTGATATTCTTCATCAACCGCAAGATCTGATAGATAGCAACAATAGTGGAAATCTGTAACTGAACGGGCAACACCTACCAGCTTACTACTATCCCAAGCAGTGACGATGAGATTGCTATTATCCAGCATCCCTCTAATACAGTTGGTATTTTCTACTGGGCGACGTTCTCCAAGAGTCGTTCGCTTAAGCAGGTCAATAAATTGTTCAGCAGAAATTTGCTGGTTAACCTTATACTCGATCTTCAGTGCGACCTCCTTATCAATCACATCACAACTTATTAGCGGGCAGCTTGCCCGTTTAATACAAAACCGGGACGTTGGATTAGTTCGCGTACATTTATGACAACGTACCTTATAGGTATTTAAAATCAGTGGATTAACTTTTAAAGTTGCGACCTAAATGGGAGAAATCGGGCGTCCCGAATTTAAAGCGTTCGCATTTTTACTACATACATATCCCGGTATTTTTATACATAGGGAATGCAATAGAAAAATTTGGCCATTGTGCGTCTATTCAAGTGCTGGATTGTTCGAAACGTTAACTCACTTTAGGGCAAAACCGAGCTATACAACCGCTTTATCCTTCAACCAAAAACGCCACCTCTCGGTGGCGTTACGCTTTAAATAAACCCATCAAAGCTTTGGCAATGTCGCCCAAATGGCGGCCAGCATATCACTGCCGAAGGCGGCGCTGCGATCTGGTGACCAGCCGTAAATTTCGTCTGGCTGGTCATTGTGGTCTTTAAATGGCATCTCAACGGTGTAAGACAGACACTTGAATTGCTCTGCCACCCAGTTAGAACCGACAGTCAGGTTAGCTGTGCCTGGTGCATTTTTCGGGTAGCCATGCTCGTCTTGAAACTCTGGGGTGATGGTCAGCAGCGCTTGCTTGAAGTGAGCCTCGAGCGCGGCGAAGTCTTCATCGTAGGAAGGAATGCCTTCGCTGCCTGCCACAAAGTTGTATGGGATCGCTTCGTCACCGTGGATATCCAGGAACATATCTACGCCCGTTTCCAACATGCGTTCGCGCACGTAGAAAACTTCTGGGCTTCGCTCTACCGTCGGCGTTTGCCATTCGCGGTTAAGGTTTGCGCCGACCGCGTTGTGACGCAAATGACCACGAATGCTGCCGTCTGGGTTCATGTTAGGCACAACACGGATAACCGCGTTATCAATCAGCGCTTTGCCGACGGTGTCGGTTTCATCCAGCAGACGCATCAATAAGCCTTCGATAAACCACTCGGCCATGGTTTCACCCGGGTGTTGGCGGCCAATCACCCAAATATTCTTCTTACCTTCGGCTGGTTCGCCAATGGTCAGCAGGCTGATGTCGTTGCCATCAATGGTTGCACCCAGTGTTTCCAGTTTGCAGGCATAGTGGGTTTGCGCTTCGTGCAGCAAATCTTGATGACGCTCGTAAGAGTAAGGCGCGAAATAGGCAAAATACATGGAGCTTGCTTCAGGTATCACTGAGAAGCGCAGGTTGTCGCCATCAAACTCTGAAGGAATACGAAACCACTCGTTACGATCGTAAGACGCAACCACATCGTAATCCTGCCAACCTTCTGGGTAAGCGGATTTAGCAAGGTTCAGCAGCGTGAACTGGTGAAGTTCCTGCGAATCACTTTCCAAACGGAAGTGGAACCATTGCGCAGTTTCAGTGTTGTTGTCGGCTGGGATTGAAAGCTGAATATTGGCTGGTGAGTCAGCGGAAACCACCTGAATGTTGCCGCTGTCAAAGTTGCTGAAGATTTTCATTGTTGATCGTCTTTCTTATCGGAATTTGGGAATCACATTAGCATAGTTCCCGATTCGCGAAAGCAAGTATACCCAAACAACCTGAAGATGCAGGATTCAGCGAGTTTGACTGGCGTTGTGATCGCGGCGTTCCTTTGCAGGTGTAGCCATCTCCATCAA
>NZ_LASY01000094.1:0-3114 GCF_000973155.1 Grimontia sp. AD028
GTTTGTTTGTAAAAGTTCTCAAATGTTGATTCTTAGGAATTAACACCAAACACATTCAAGTGTTCTTGGTTTCATCCTTCTTCGGAAGTGATGAACAATATTTGAGTCCGGCGAAATCGTTCATCGAAAGATGAACCTGTTCTTTTAAAGAACACCTTGGTTGTTTGAACATACGAAACCTCTTGGGGTTGTATGGTTAAGTGACTAAGCGTACACGGTGGATGCCTTGGCAGTCAGAGGCGATGAAGGACGTAGTAACTTGCGATAAGCCCAGATAAGGCAGTAACAGCCATTTGAATCTGGGATTTCCGAATGGGGAAACCCACTGGCATAAGCCAGTATCCCACACTGAATACATAGGTGTGTGGAGGCGAACTCGGGGAACTGAAACATCTAAGTACCCGAAGGAAAAGAAATCAATTGAGATTCCGGCAGTAGCGGCGAGCGACCCCGGATTAGCCCTTAAGCGTTTTATGAGTTAGTGGAAGCCTCTGGAAAGTGGCGCGATACAGGGTGATAGCCCCGTACACGACGGCTTATTTAACGTGAAAACGAGTAGGACGGGACACGTGTTATCTTGTCTGAAGATGGGGGGACCATCCTCCAAGGCTAAATACTCCTGACTGACCGATAGTGAACCAGTACCGTGAGGGAAAGGCGAAAAGAACCCCTGTGAGGGGAGTGAAATAGAACCTGAAACCGTGTACGTACAAGCAGTGGGAGCCTACTTGTTAGGTGACTGCGTACCTTTTGTATAATGGGTCAGCGACTTACGTTATGTAGCAAGGTTAACCGCATAGGGGAGCCGTAGGGAAACCGAGTCTTAACTGGGCGAATGAGTTGCATGACGTAGACCCGAAACCGAGTGATCTAGCCATGGGCAGGTTGAAGATTGAGTAACATCAATTGGAGGACCGAACCGACTAATGTTGAAAAATTAGCGGATGACTTGTGGCTAGGGGTGAAAGGCCAATCAAACTCGGAGATAGCTGGTTCTCCCCGAAAGCTATTTAGGTAGCGCCTCGGACGAATACTACTGGGGGTAGAGCACTGTTAAGGCTAGGGGGTCATCCCGACTTACCAACCCTTTGCAAACTCCGAATACCAGTAAGTACTATCCGGGAGACACACGGCGGGTGCTAACGTCCGTCGTGGAGAGGGAAACAACCCAGACCGCCAGCTAAGGTCCCAAAGTTATCGCTAAGTGGGAAACGATGTGGGAAGGCTCAGACAGCCAGGATGTTGGCTTAGAAGCAGCCATCATTTAAAGAAAGCGTAATAGCTCACTGGTCGAGTCGGCCTGCGCGGAAGATGTAACGGGGCTAAGCGATACACCGAAGCTGCGGCAGTGCGATTTATCGTATTGGGTAGGGGAGCGTTCTGTAAGCCGTTGAAGGTGGTCTGTAAGGGCTGCTGGAGGTATCAGAAGTGCGAATGCTGACATGAGTAACGACAAAGGGGGTGAAAAACCTCCTCGCCGGAAGACCAAGGGTTCCTGTCCAACGTTAATCGGGGCAGGGTAAGTCGGCCCCTAAGGCGAGGCCGAAAGGCGTAGTCGATGGGAAACGGGTTAATATTCCCGTACTGCTGATAACTGCGATGGGGGGACGGAGAAGGCTAGGTGGGCCTCGCGACGGTTGTCGAGGTTCAAGTGCGTAGGTGGGTGTCTTAGGCAAATCCGGGACGCTATACACTGAGACACGATGTCGAGCTACTACGGTAGTGAAGTCATTGATGCCATGCTTCCGGGAAAAGCCTCTAAGCTTCAGGTTATCAGGAACCGTACCCCAAACCGACACAGGTGGTCGGGTAGAGAATACCAAGGCGCTTGAGAGAACTCGGGTGAAGGAACTAGGCAAAATGGTACCGTAACTTCGGGAGAAGGTACGCTGCCCGCGGTGAAGTCCCTTGCGGATGGAGCTATGGGCAGTCGCAGATACCAGGTGGCTGCAACTGTTTATTAAAAACATAGCACTGTGCAAAATCGAAAGATGACGTATACGGTGTGACGCCTGCCCGGTGCCGGAAGGTTAATTGATGGGGTTAGACTTCGGTCGAAGCTCTTGATCGAAGCCCCGGTAAACGGCGGCCGTAACTATAACGGTCCTAAGGTAGCGAAATTCCTTGTCGGGTAAGTTCCGACCTGCACGAATGGCGTAATGATGGCCACGCTGTCTCCACCCGAGACTCAGTGAAATTGAAATCGCAGTGAAGATGCTGTGTACCCGCGGCTAGACGGAAAGACCCCGTGAACCTTTACTACAGCTTGGCACTGAACATTGAGCCTACATGTGTAGGATAGGTGGGAGGCTTTGAAACACAGACGCCAGTTTGTGTGGAGCCGACCTTGAAATACCACCCTTGTATGTTTGATGTTCTAACTTAGGCCCCTAATCGGGGTTGAGGACAGTGCCTGGTGGGTAGTTTGACTGGGGCGGTCTCCTCCCAAAGAGTAACGGAGGAGCACGAAGGTGGGCTAATCACGGTCGGACATCGTGAGGTTAGTGCAATGGCATAAGCCCGCTTGACTGCGAGAATGACGGTTCGAGCAGGTGCGAAAGCAGGTCATAGTGATCCGGTGGTTCTGAATGGAAGGGCCATCGCTCAACGGATAAAAGGTACTCCGGGGATAACAGGCTGATACCGCCCAAGAGTTCATATCGACGGCGGTGTTTGGCACCTCGATGTCGGCTCATCACATCCTGGGGCTGAAGTCGGTCCCAAGGGTATGGCTGTTCGCCATTTAAAGTGGTACGCGAGCTGGGTTTAGAACGTCGTGAGACAGTTCGGTCCCTATCTGCCGTGGGCGTTGGATGATTGAGAGGGGCTGCTCCTAGTACGAGAGGACCGGAGTGGACGAACCTCTGGTGTTCGGGTTGTCACGCCAGTGGCATTGCCCGGTAGCTAAGTTCGGAATCGATAACCGCTGAAAGCATCTAAGCGGGAAGCGAGCCTCAAGATGAGTCATCCCTAGGGCTTTAAGCCCTCTAAAGGGTTGTTGGAGACTACGACGTAGATAGGTCAGGTGTGTAAGCGCTGCGAGGCGTTGAGCTAACTGATACTAATTGCCCGTGAGGCTTAACCATACAACACCCAAGGGGTTTTGACGGACTC
>NZ_LASY01000095.1:0-30446 GCF_000973155.1 Grimontia sp. AD028
CGGCCAGCTACACCTTGACCCTGTCGGAAGCGCCAACCGCTGATTTCACCGTGACTATCGTCGTGGCTCACAAGACCACGGAAGATGGCGATGTCACCCCGGTGACCCGTGATGTCGTGATCGCTGCAGGATCGCTATCGCAGTCGTTTACTGTTGACACTTTGGATGACAGCCTGAACGAATCCGCCGATGAGGATGTCTTTACCGTCTCGGTGAATGCGACCTCCGGCGGTGATTTTGAAGCGCAGCCATCGGCCCCGGCAGCCGTCGAAACCACCATCAATGACGGCACCACCACGGATGCGCCGACCTTAACCCTGACTGGCGATGCCTCTGTCAATGAAGGCGAAGCGGCCAGTTACACCTTGACGCTCAGTGAAGCGCCAACGGCGGACTTTACCGTGACCATCGTCGTGGGTCATAAGACCACCGAAGATGGCGATGTCACGCCGGTGACCCGCGATGTCGTGATCGCAGCAGGCACCACGTCCACTGACTTTACGGTTGATACCCTGAACGACAGCCTCAATGAGTCGGCGGATGATGATGTGTTTACCGTCTCGGTGAATGCCACCTCCGGCGGTGACTTTGAGGCGCAGCCATCGGCCCCAGCTGCAGTGGAAACCACCATCAATGATGGCACCACCACGGATGCGCCAACCCTGACACTGACGGGCGATGCCTCAGTCAACGAAGGCGAAGCGGCCAGCTACACCCTCACCCTGTCAGAAGCGCCAACGGCTGACTTTACGGTCACTGTGGTCATTGGTCATAAGACCACCGAAGATGGCGATGTCACGCCGGTGACCCGTGATGTGGTGATCGCTGCGAACACCACTTCCATCGATTTCACCGTCGATACGCTTGACGACAGCCTGAATGAATCCGCCGATGATGATGTGTTTACCGTCTCGGTGAATGCTACCTCTGGCGGTGATTTTGAGGCGCAGCCAAGCGCACCGGCAGCCGTCGAAACCACCATCAACGATGGCACCACCACGGATGCGCCAACCCTGACATTGACGGGCGATGCCTCAGTGAATGAAGGCGAAGCGGCGAGCTACACCTTGACGCTCAGTGAAGCGCCAACCGCGGACTTTACGGTCACTGTGGTGATTGGTCATAAGACCACCGAAGATGGCGATGTCACGCCTGTTACACGTGATGTCGTGATCGCTGCAGGATCGCTATCGCAGTCGTTTACTGTTGACACTTTGGATGACCAGCTTGTCGAACTGTCTGATGATGATGTTTTCACCGTGTCAGTCAGTACAACATCCGGAGGTGGTTTTGAAGCACAACCTACACAACCAAGCGCACTTGAAACCTCTATCACAGACAATGATACCGCAGCACTGATTGAGGATATTGGTGACCAATCTGTCTCCGGTGCGTTACAAATCTTCGCAGCCGACGGTGTTACCCCTATTGAGTTTGGAGACACAACGACATCTGGAAGCTATGGCCAACTCGCGCTAGTGAACGGAGCATGGACTTACACACTGGATGCCAATGCGCAGACGTTGGATGAAGGAGAAGTCGTCAGCGATACCATTACATTAACTGCGACCGACGGTTCGACACACCAAATAACAATCTCGATCACTGGTACAGAAGATGCTCCAGAAGTAACAGGTACCCTGACTGGCAGTGTGGACGCAGTAGGCTTCTATCTTGATGCAGGCAATGCCGAGAGCTTGACGGCAGAGGGAGCGGCTATCTCAGGCCCTACCAATGCGGGCTGGACAACAACATCAACCACAATCAATGGCGTGCCCTATGTTGTCTCAACCCAATGGGGCATCAGCGTTTCTACCTTCATTTATAAGGTCAACAATGATGGCTCGCTCACTGAAACGGACCGAATTACCTACGACCAAGCTACCGATACTGTAACCACCAGTTCTGGTGGAGATATCACAGCAGACTTAGTCGCACTGGGTATCAATCCAGGATCGTTAGGGAACGGGTTAACTCAATCCAACATATCGGATATTGATGGGAGCCCAACACTGTTTGTCACTTCCCAAAATAGCCATTCACTGACAGCTTGGGAGATAGCCACAGATGGAACGCTGTCGATAAACGGTGGCGTGAGTAATATTACCGCTACTGATGGGCTTAGCTATATCAGAGAAAACGTGGTATTCGAAGGTGAAGATGGCACAGAGTATGTGTTTGTCGCACGCCCTGGGACAGATAACATCTCCACATTAACTTATGATCCAATTAGCGGCGATTTTACTAACCTCAATCGCGCCGTGTTTGGTGGGGATCTTGTATCCTCTATCGACATATATACAGACAATAACTACAACACTTGGCTGGTCGCTTCTTCCAATGACCAAGTGCGTATTTACAGCGTCAATGCGACAGATGGAACGCTGACATTTGTTGATTCAGAATCAGTGACTGTAGGCAGCGGCAACTCAGCTAACTTTTATGAAACCAGCGATGGGCGCCTCTATGCCATTTACACAAATACGTCTTCAGATGTCGCAACCATCTATGAGGTAGGAAGCACAGGTAATTTAACCCTCACTGATACTGTTTCTGGAGCAGGGCATTACTTCTCCTCAGCAAACTATATTGACGGAGAACCAGTGTTTGTCATGCCAAGTACTAGCGGTGGCGTTGACCTTTACACTATCGACAACAGCGGTAGCTTTGTACTGCAATCCACAATCACCGATATTAGCGGTGACCGAACCCCTCCCGTAATCGTTCAGACTCAAGATGGCTCTTATTATCTGGTAGATGCTGACGGAAACACGGCAACGGTAAAACTAAATATTGGAAATCAGGAAGAAATTACCGTATCAGGCTCAATTGCGATCTCCGATATCGATACCAATGATCAACCAGCGTTCCAGAATGCTGTGGTGGAAGGCAAATATGGGACATTGGAGCTTATTGACGGCAACTGGACGTATACACTTGATAAGGACAAGGCATCCAGTCTGGACAACGATGAAGTGGCTCAGGATATCATCACTCTGACCGCCACGGATGGAACGACACAAGACATTGTTATTGATGTTACCGGGCACCAACCGTTTGAACAGTCTGTTCAGGGAACCAATACTGACAGTGTTATCGTTAATTTGTCGCCTGACGCCGCATCACCAGGTTTTGAGGAAGATCCATCTGACGGCACCGTTTCATTCTCTTTGGCAGACTTCACGTCCGATACGGTGGATGACGCAAACAGTGGAGATTCCCTAACTACCTCAATCAACATCACTTCTCTGCCAGATAATGGTACGCTTTACTATCTTGATACCAATGGAAACCCAATCGCCGTTTCTGTTGGAGACACATTACCGGACGATACCAATTTCGTCTTCGAACCAGATAAAGTCAGCAAAACATTTGCCGCTTCTGACATTACGAGCTCCACCCAAACCACAATTGTCACTGACGGCATGACGGTGTCTGGAGGTACTTTCTCGGGCACTAAACCTGACCTAGGCAGCACCATCACAGATGCGCCTGTCGTTTGGGAATTCCAAGCAGGTGAAGCTGGTATCGGGATCGGGAACGATAGAGAGCTAGATTCTTCCAACAAAGAAGTGATGACTTTTGAGTTTACCAGTGGGCTTGATGTCACAAGCACTGACATTGTTGTTGCCAGTGCATTTGGAAACTTCTCAGATACTCGCCCAGCGAACGCTACCGTTAATTTTATCGCATTGAAAGACGGTCAGATTGTTAACGAATTTACCTTCGCAAACGTCTGGGAAGCGTCAGGGCTAACGGGTAATGCGACGCTTAATATTAGTGATGCCAATGGCTATGATGAATTGCGGATGTATATCTCTGCATCCGCCAACAGTAACCTCACTGTTACCAGCGTTTCGACTACTGCAGTAGATACCACAGATACGTCATTTACCTATACAGCTATCAACTCTTTAGGCAATGAGAGTGACGTCGCGACTGTGACATTAGGAGACGCCATCAGCGACACTGCTGAGCCAAGAACAGCGCCAACAGCCTCCGGCACACTGCTTCTCGCAGATTCCAACGGCGCAACCACAGGGATATTCCCAGATACGACAGAACAAGGTCAGTATGGCTCGGCGCAACTGGTCAATGGCACTTGGACATATACCTTGGATCCAACCCGTCTGACAGATATCCCAGAGGGAGAAACGCTTCAAGACACCATCACATTCACTGCCAATGATGGCACGACATCAGACATCCACATTGTCATCGGTGAATCAGGCACCAACATATCGTCTTTCTACGCCACCAGCGCCACTGAAGGACTGAATAATTTGGTCGATCTTAGCCAAACTTCAGCGTTCGGCACTGATGGAGATGATCTTCTGTCAGGGCTTGGGGATGATGACATCATGCTTGGACTTGCCGGCAATGACACTCTTAATGGCGCTGCTGGTAATGATGCGCTGGATGGAGGCATCGGCGATGATATTCTCATCGGCGGTAAAGGAGACGACATTCTGTTTGGTGGAGCAGGCAATGACACATTCGCTTATATGTCTGGCGATCAAGGGACTAGCAGTTTACCCGCCCAAGATCTCATCGCAGACTTTGATACAGCATTAGACCGTTTAGATCTTGCTGATCTTCTGCAAGGAGAAAGCGAAACCAACATTGGGGATTATCTTTCTGTCTTTGATAACGCTAATGGAGAAGCGGTTATCAACATTGTTTCGACAGGTGCAGACACTGACCAGACGATCACCCTAGATAATATCTCTGTTACAGACTTAGCCTCGGCCTATGGTGTCGATTCGACGGGTCTGAACAACGATCAAATGAGTTCCGCTGTCATCGATGCAATGATCACACAGTCGAAAATTATCATCGACTAATGTTTCCATAATCCATTGAAAAGCCAGCGATTAATCCGCTGGCTTTTTCATACTGCGAATAAATGGCCATTTCTTAACACCGATGTAACTTTATGCAGACTTACCCACCACTAAACCTCGCAAATAAAATATAAAACACCATTCATTTAATATTGATGAAAGTCACAATATTGTGCATAATTTGCGCAACAAATCATCACGAGGTACCTACTGTGTCAAACAAGATCGCCGCTAAAATTTCGAACTATGCACCACTGTTCATCCTGATGGGTGTAACGACAGCTTTCACGCTGATGAATG
This sequence comes from Grimontia sp. AD028, assembly GCF_000973155.1. Lineage (NCBI taxonomy): Bacteria > Pseudomonadati > Pseudomonadota > Gammaproteobacteria > Vibrionales > Vibrionaceae > Grimontia > Grimontia sp. AD028. The sequence continues at coordinate 5,145 of NZ_LASY01000095.1, forward strand.
CAATGTACTGGGGCGGTGTGCTTTAAGGCACAATAAGTAGCAAATGGAGTGCTAGCCTCCTACAGGACGATATTCGAGAAACCCGGCATAAGCCGGGTTTTTGTTTGTCTGGGGTATTGAAAGGTGAATCTGAACCGTTTCGAGCGAGAAAACTCCATCTTTTCAGAGCCCAGAAACGAGAAAACCCGAGCATCTCTGCTCGGGTTTCGAATGTGGCGGTGAGTGAGAGATTCGAACTCTCGATACGTTGCCGTATACACACTTTCCAGGCGTGCTCCTTCAGCCACTCGGACAACTCACCAAACTGTTTGTCGGACTTCTCGTCCCAACGGGGCGCTACTATAGGGAAAGAGGCCTAGAGCGTCAATAATATTTCTGAAAAAAGCGCGCAAGTGGCTATCTTTCAAGCGCTTTGGTTCAGTATTGAACTCGAAACCGCATTTCTCTCTCAGAAATCTCCGCACACTGCTAGAATAAGCAGCTCAATAGGAAAAGAGAGTTTTTCATGTCTATCTCGCTATCGCAATTTATTACCGAAAACGGATTGGAGCCAAAGCTGCTTTCCGCCATGCAAACAGAAGGCTTTGTGACTGCAATGGCTGCAGCCCCACACCTTATCGACCCAAGCGAATGGCTTGCATTCATGTGGGGTGGTGAAGAAGAAGCGCCGTTCGGTAGCCATGAACAACTTGAGCAATACGCCAACATCATCGTTGAAATGTGGAACGAAAAACGTGGTGCACTATTGTCTAACGAATGGCAGTGGCCGGAAGCCTGTGCACTGAGCGAAAGCGAAATCGTGAACGAAGCGACGCGCGAATACTGTGAAGGCATGCTGCAGGGCTGGACCCTGTGCCGTGATGACTGGGAAACGCTGATGCCTGAAGACTCGCAAGAAAATGCACTTCTGGGCGGCGTGCTACTTTCTATCAGCCTGCTGTTTGACCCCGAGTCTGCGCTGGCAGTCATGGAAGAACAAGGTGCTGCAGAACTGGCACAGTTTGAGGAAGTGTTCAATGGCATGCCGGTGATGCTTTGTGGCCTGACGATGCGTGCTTTCCAGATGGCCGAAGCACAATAACTCCCCTGCTCTTCCCTGAATTGTCTAAAGCGGTCATCGACCGCTTTTTTATTTCAAAGTTTTCGCGCAGTTTTCAACCATTCCTGATATAGTCGCGCCCCTGAATTTACTCGCCGCTAAAACGGCACTGACAACGAGACTCTCCCTGTGACGAATCAAGTATTCTCAACACTTCCGTTGAAAGATGAATTGCTTTCTACACTCAATGACATTGGCTACAAAACCATGACGCCAATTCAGGCCCAGAGCCTGCCTTCCATACTTGATGGGAAAGATGTCATCGGTCAGGGTAAAACAGGTTCAGGCAAAACAGCGGCTTTTGGTCTTGGATTGCTGAACCGGCTCAACGTTAAACGTTTTCGCGTTCAATCACTAGTGCTCTGCCCTACCAGAGAGCTGGCCGATCAAGTCGCCATTGAAATCCGCAAGCTGGCACGTGGCATTCATAACATCAAAGTGCTGACACTGTGTGGCGGTGTTCCTATGGGTCCGCAAATCGGCTCACTGGAGCATGGTGCTCACATTATCGTGGGTACACCTGGCCGTATCCTGGACCACATGGAAAAAGGCCGCCTGTCTCTGGAAGAAGTGAATACACTGATTCTGGATGAAGCAGACCGCATGCTAGAAATGGGTTTCCAACCTGCGCTCGATGCTATTTTTGACCAAGTACCTTCTGACCGTCAGACACTGCTGTTCAGTGCTACTTACCCGGCGCAAATCCAAAGCATCAGCAAGCAAATCATGGCAAACCCAGTGATGGTGAAAGTGGAATCAAACCACGACGACACCAGCATTACCCAACATTTCTACCGCTGTGCCAACAACCGCGAGCGTATGGAAGCGCTTCAGCTTCTGTTGCTGAAGCATCAGCCAGAAAGTGCGGTAGTGTTCTGTAACACCAAGCGCGACGTGAAAGACGTGGCTGCAGTACTGGATAACGAAGGCTTCTCTGTGGTAGCGCTGCATGGCGACTTAGAGCAACGCGACCGCGACCAAATGCTTTTGAAGTTTGCTAACAAGAGTACCAACATCATGGTGGCAACAGACGTTGCTGCGCGTGGTTTGGACATCGAAGCCCTAGATGCGGTGATTAACTACCATATGGCATTTGATACCGAAGTGCACATTCACCGCATTGGCCGCACTGGCCGTGCAGGCAGCGAAGGTGCGGCGTATACCTTCTTCGGTGATGAGGATGGATACCGTGTTGCATTGCTAGAAGATCATCTTGAGCGTGACATCAAATCTTCAGCACTGCCAGATTCCAGCGTATTGAACAATGTGCCACGCACACCTGCCATGGTGACGCTTCACATTGATGGTGGTAAGAAAAGCAAGGTTCGCCCTGGTGATATTCTTGGCGCATTGACCGGTGAGGATGGTATTGAAGGTAAACAAGTCGGCAAAATCAAAGTCACCGATTACCGTTCTTATGTTGCCGTTGAGCGCAGCGTGGCGAAGAAAGCCTTGAAGAAACTCTCCAGCGGGAAAATCAAAGGTAAAACCTACCGCGTTTGGCAACTTCGCTAAACCAAGTAAAATGATAAAAGCCGTCTTATGACGGCTTTTTAGTCTCTGTAATCTGTACCTAGGAATCAGCTTGGCAGGAATTCTTCTGACCAGCCATCACTCACAATACCTTTGTCTATCAAACTCTGGATATCTGACTCACCAAATCCTAGCTCACCTAACACTCTCCGGCTAGAGCGCCCGAAACGTTCAGTTTGCGGAGCTGCAATAATCTTTGCTTCTTTTGGACGAATCGAATAGTGATCAACCATAGTCGTGACGTAGCCGCTCGGATGTTCGTCATGGGTCGAAAACGCATAGCTGCCAGAATCAAACCCAACCTGTCCATCTTGTGGACGGCTATAACGCTTTCTTAGCCATTCAATGCTACGTGTTTGCGCTGCCGCAACATCTAACTGGGACAGTTTATTCAACCAAACATCGTTGGGCTTACGTTTAAATTGATTCGCAAGCATGGCCTTACGCCCTGCCTCGTCGCATGTAGAAATACCTCGGAGCTCTTCAAGCATTTCGAGTTTATTGATATCGGCTTCCGTCGCATCAAGATATAGCCAGCCATCATGAGTTTGATAGAAGTGCGACAAGGCATCATAACCCAACGCTTCGCGACCAGATGGCTCGTCCCGCGGCGGCGCACCTTCATAATCATGACTGTATTTAATCTGCGCAAGATTGGTTGTCGATGACAATGACGTTCTGGGACGCAGCACTTGTCCTGTTTTCGCCCGCGCATACAAAGCGACCGACATCGCAAGCCCAGCAGCGAAGCCACAATTTACATCCAGCGTTCCAAGATGAGCATGTTCTTCCGGTGTTTCCGCGCCGCCAAAGCGGGTCATGATGCCACTGTTCGCTTGAATGATATCGTCATAGCCAATGTAATCCGTTTTCTCTCCCCGCTTAGGCCCTCCAAGACAATCCAAGCGGCAGAAAATCACGTCTGGGTTAATCGCTTTTAAGCGCTCTTCATTCAAACCGAGAGGTTCAACCTGGCGTGAAGGCGCATTGATAACGACGATATCGCAGGTCTTCACCAAAGCTTCGAAAATGGGTTTGCCTTCGTCAGTCAGCATATCGAGCAGCAAGCTCTTCTTCCCGATATTGGAGAGATAGCTGAAGAACACACCAATCAGCGGATCATACATTGGCTTGGTCGGATCCAGCTTGATAACCTCTGCCCCAAATCGTGACAAAAACGCAGTGGAATGTGGCCCTGCAATAACGTTTGTCAGATCGAGAACACGGACGCCTTTGAGCCATTGGCGGTCCGGCTCGACGTTGGGTGAGAGCTCATAGTTTCTATGCAGTCCTGCTTGGCTAAAAAGCCTTTCAGCATCCTGATATTCGGCAAATTTCCGTGGTTCTATGTCGCATAGTTCTTCACCCAACTCTTCAAACCACACCAAAGGGCCTGGTTGTTTCATCACGCCATATTCAGGATCATTCACTTCTACGATAAGCCCGCTCTCCAACGAATAAGGCGCATTGACCCACTCTTGCGTCGAGCGGTGCGGCGCGCCAGGAATACCTCCTTCACCAAAGAGCTTGCCCCACTCTTCAGATGTTTTGGTGATGAAAACACGCTTCATTTTCTCAGATATTTTGGCAGCCCAGTTCGCAGGTAAAGGGTAAACACCAATGGACGTTTCAGCTTCCCATTGAGAATGAGGAAGATAGAGGTTTTCCACGTCTGGTAGACCTTCGGCAACCAGCTCATCATATATTCCAGCAAGCTCAAGGCAGCGACGCGCGTGGTTACGGTGTGACGGACAGACGACATAGAAATAGCGGCCATCTTTGCACTTGTAGGTACGATAAAAGGGGTCGAGGTATTCCTGAAGCTCATCATAGGTGACATCCATGGGGAGCCCTGCTTCGCGGCGACGGGTAATCTCTTTTTCCCGCATGGTGTGGTAGCGCTCTGGCATACCCTCAATATTGATGGAGTTGTAAGAGAGCCCTTCCATCAGCGCAGCAGCCACTGGCACTTCAATATGATCTCCTTGGCCACTTTTTTCTCTTTCAAACAACGCCAGAGAAACACCACTTGCCGCCAACATGGTAGCGTAAGCAGAACCCAGCGTGAGTGGGGAAAAGCTAGGGTCGCACCCCATTAATACCCGGTTGTAACCCATATCGGTAAAGGCACCGGAAGAAGCAGCAATCACAGCTTCTGTTGCTTTCCATTGTTTGCGTAGTTGGTCATTTGATGCAAAGCCAGGCAGAGAAAGCGTAATCAAGCTGGGGGTTGTTTCACGCAGGGTGTCTAAATCGATACCCAGCTTCTTCATCGTGCCAGGACGGAAGTTTTCGATGATTACGTCAGCCTGTGAACACAAGGACAAAGCCCTATCGAGATCCAAGCCAGATTTTAGGTCCAGCCGAATATTGGTTTTATTCCGATTAAGAACAGCGTTGGCCGAATGTTTCCAAAGTGGTCCGTTAGGCGGGTCAACATGAACCACATTGGCCCCCAAGTCGGCAAGGATCATGGCGACGGCTGGGCCAGAAACATACTGACCAAAATCGACAACATTTAGACCTGAAAACGGCAATGCATTTCTCATTTATCTCGCTCCTTGCTAAAGAGACATAATCATTGAATGAGAACCACCGAGAGGTGAATTCATTGCCGGATGTTAATAACTTTAAACTTTATCGACCATTAATTTAAATTTGGTCTCATCATAAAATTTTTAATGCACCCAGGGGTAACTAGTTATAAAGCGGGCGATGTATGCTATTTATTTCATCGTTATTAACCTCTTCCATTACCCAGTCAATAAACGCTTCGGAATGAGGATGTAAGAAACGGGATTTATGATTAACTAAATAGAAAGCTTCTGTTGTTAAGACTTCATGCTCAAATAAGGAGATAAGCTTTTCACTTTCGAAATACCCTTGAAGTAAGCTACTCCTCCCCAAAACTATACCACCGCCGTTAGCCGCCACTTCAAAGGCATTGATTAAAGTATCAAACTGACTGCCAAGGTTAAAATCGGTGTATGGCATACCAATCGACTGAAACCATCTATTCCAGCCGTCTTCGTAACCGATAACGTGTATCAGATTTTCATTGACGATATCTTCAGGGACGGGCTTTCCTTGGAAACGGGAAGCGTAGTTTGGGCTGCAAACCGGTTGGAGCAGATCCCATGTAAGCCGGCGAGCTTCATACTGCTGCCATCGGCCGTTGCCGTAGATGATCTCGAGATCACAATCAGGCGCCTTCTGTTGGCTATTCACCCAAATATTGCTGGTAATCTTCAGGTTGATATCCGGGTACCGCTCATAAAAATCGGGCAAACGCGGAGCAAGCCAGTTAACAAAAAAGACAAGATTAACTCTAACATTCAGTAGCTTATTTCTTCCCTTACCAAACAGCTCGTCAGTCACCTCATTCATTTTCTCAATAGATTCATGAAGCACAGGTAAGTACGCCGCGCCTGCTTCGGTCAACTCTAAACCTCTCGGCAACCTGACGAAAAGCATAGTACCGAGCTGGCTTTCCAGTGCTTTGATCTGCTGACTCATAGCGGCCTGCGTTATGTGTAATTCCTGTGAGGCATGGGTAAAGCTAAGATGCCTTGCCGCAGCTTCAAACGACCTAAGCCAGTTCAGCGGAGGTAGCCGTTTCTTCATGTATTGTGTTCCTTGCATCACGTTAAAACCAACAGGTTTTTTTGAGAGAAATCCACCTTACCGACATCAAAAAGTGCCGACTTTTCATTTTTATAAACTCACTATTTACACCTAATCAACACAGAAAGAAATGGTCAGAATGTAAAAATAGTGACACACAGCTTTAATGCATAATTATTTTTATACCAATGGCTATAAATTTATTAATTGATGGAAAGCATTGGATTATGAAAGGTTACTAACCTAGGTTAAACATGCTCACTTACCTAAATGCGACATATATAAGTCGCAAATAAGTAAATTTAAAACGTCGGCAAATCAAATCAATAAAAAGTCATAGTTTTATTAATTTTATAGCGTTTTAAAAAGGAGCATCTCAATGAGTTCAGCGGTTAATTCTATATAGGGAGACGATATTTTCGTCGCACTTAGTTCCCAGTGCGGCTCTGCAGAGCAGCGCTACCCGGAAAACCAGATACCAATACAATAGGAGCCTTAAAATGAGCACTTCAGTTGCTATGCCACGGATGATGGAATTCGGCGAAGACGCAACCAAACGTCTGCCGGATATCGTGAAAGGATTTAATGCTTCTCGTGTACTGATCCTGACTGACAAAACCATGGTTCAGATGGGCTATGCCGCCATGGTGACAGAACTGCTGTCGGAAGCTGGGATTCAAAGCCATATCTACGCTGACACCATTCCAGAGCCAACCTCACAATCGATTGAAGAAGCGGTCTCCGTAACACGCGATAGTCAAACCGACTGTATTGTCGCCCTTGGAGGCGGCAGCGCCATAGACAGCGCCAAAGCGATCAGCATGCTTGCCAGCCACGGCGGCATCATGCGTGATTACAAAGCGCCTCGCATCGTTAATGAAACCGGTATTCCGGTGATAGCCATTCCAACCACAGCGGGTACTGGTTCGGAAGTCACCAAGTTCACCATCATCACGGACTCCGAGACCGATGAAAAGATGCTGTGTATTGGCCTCGGCTTTCTTCCTGTCGCTGCTTTGGTGGACTACAAGTTGACCATGTCCCTGCCTCCCCGCATCACCGCAGACACGGGGATCGACGCACTTACTCATGCCATCGAAGCTTACGTGAGTAAGAAAGGAAATCCATTCAGTGATTACAATGCGTTGGAAGCGATGCGCCTTATCGCACCAAACCTACGCAAGGTCTATCACGATGGCCAAAATATAGAAGCCCGTCAGAAAATGATGATGGGCTCCACGCTCGCAGGCATTGCCTTCTCCAATGCCTCAGTTGCCTTGGTTCACGGTATGAGTCGACCTATCGGTGCGTTTTTCCATGTACCACATGGATTGTCCAATGCCATGTTGCTACCAAGTATTACCGCCTTTTCCATTCCAGCTTGCCCTGAACGTTACGCACAATGCTCGAAAGCAATGGGATTGGTTGATGAGTCTGCCAGTGTTGAGGAAGCCAATAGCAGCCTGCAACAAGAGTTGCTGGCACTCAATGAAGAACTGAAAGTCCCCTCTTTGGAAGAGTTTGGTGTCGTAAAAGATGATTTTGACGCCGTGCTCGACACCATGATTCAGCAGGCTTTTGGGTCCGGTTCTCCAGGGAATAACCCAAGAGTGCCAACTGAAGACGAGATGAAAACGCTCTACACCAGCCTCTGGAAATAGGAGAAAGATAAATGACGGATATTGGGCATTTGATCAACGGAGAGATCAGAGAAACTTGTTCCAGAAAGCAAGCAGTGTACAACCCAGCAACGGGTGAGCACGCAAAGGATGTATTGTTAGCGCCTGTTGAGTTGGTAGATGAAGCGGTCGACATCGCAAACGCTGCATTCCCTGAGTGGCGCAACACACCTGCCATTAAACGTGCACGCATTATGTTCCGTTACAAGCAGCTTCTCGAAGACAACATGGAAACCATTTGTCGGCTGATTGGTGAAGAGCACGGGAAAATTCAGCATGACGCAATGGGCGAGCTTCAACGTGGTATCGAAAATGTCGAATATGCTTGTTCCGCAACAGAACTGTTGAAAGGTGAGTTCAGCAAAAACGTCGGCGCAGGTATCGACTCTTGGTCTGAGCACCAGCCACTCGGTGTCGTTGCAGGTATTACCCCCTTCAACTTCCCCGCCATGGTGCCGCTGTGGATGTTCCCTATGGCTTTGGTTTGCGGTAACTGCTTTATCCTCAAACCGTCTGAACGCGACCCCAGCGCAGCATTATATATCGCTGAATTGCTAAAAGAAGCAGGATTGCCGGACGGTGTCATGCAGGTCATTCAAGGCGATAAAACCGTGGTAGACAGACTGCTGGAAAGCAAAGGCATTGAAGCTGTTAGCTTTGTTGGCAGCACACCAATTGCGCAATATATCTACGAGAAAGCGAGTCAGTCCGGCAAGCGCTGTCAGGCTCTTGGCGGTGCAAAAAATCACGCGATTGTCATGCCAGATTGCGATATGGAAAACGCGGTTAATCAGCTGATTGGTGCTGCATTTGGATCTAGCGGAGAGCGCTGTATGGCGCTGTCTGTGGCAGTAGCTGTCGGTCATGACGCGGCGAACAGATTAGTCGGCAGTCTCGCAGAGAAGCTTTCATCACTGCGCGTTGGACCTTTCTATGACAACGGCAACGATTTTGGTCCCGTGATCACTCAAGAGCACAAAGAGAAAGTCGAAGCTTACATCGCTTCTGCTGCAGAAGATGGCGCGAGACTCGTGGTTGATGGACGAAACCCTCATGTTGAAGGCTATGAAAATGGCTTCTATGTGGGTGCAACACTTATCGACAATGTTCGACCAGACATGGTCAGCTATCAGGAGGAGATCTTTGGCCCTGTGCTACAGGTCGTTCGCGTGAATTCCATGGAAGAAGCCATGACACTCATCAACGATCATAGATATGGCAACGGCACCTGCATCTTTACCCGTGACGGTGAAGCGGCGCGTTACTTCTCTGATCATATCAAGGTGGGTATGGTCGGGATCAACATTCCCCTGCCCGTTCCTGTGGCTTATCACAGCTTTGGCGGTTGGAAGCAATCACTCTTTGGTGACCTTCATGCGTATGGGCCTGACTCAGTGAAGTTTTATACCCGACGTAAAACCATCACCCAACGTTGGCCATCAGCCAGTGTGCGTGAAAGTACTTCTTTCTCTATGCCGACGCTGTAATTTGAAAACACAAGGCAAAAAGAGCTGCCGACGGCAGCTCTATTTTAAGCCATTACAGAGTCTTGCCTGCGTTTATTCAGCACAATCAATATCACAGCTGGAATATTCATCAACACTCCATAAAGCAAAGGCGTCAATGCCAGTTCAGGCTGTTGAAGTTGAACCACCGCCACAAATATCGCAGTGCCCGCATGCTGAATACCGACCTCAATGGCAAAAGTTCGTGTGAGCTTTCTATCGCCTGAAAACAGCTTTGACACGGCAACACCCAAACCCATTCCCAACAAACACAGTAACAGCACCATCACGGATGCAACGGAGAACAATTGAGAGAACACGGCCGTGTTAGCAGCCAGCGTCAGTGCCACAGTAAAGAACAGCGCCCACAAAGCTGATTTGCCTGCCAAAACAGAGAAGCGTGTAAACCCTTCACCTTTCATAAAGTGATTGAGTAACATACCAATAGTCACTGGTAACAAAGTGACAGCGACAAGCTGAAGGATGGCCGTTTTTACAGGGATCACTGTAGAAACATCTGAGAGCACCAAAGGCAGCATCAAAGGTAAGCTGAAAGGAATAATCAGACTGCTGACTGCTGTCATGGTGATAGAGAGCGCCGAGTCACCGCCCGCCAAATGACTTATGGCGTTGGAGGAAGCCCCACCTGGAGCCAGCGCCAAAATCCAAAGACCCACAGCGACCACTTCTGGCAATGCAAAAACATGAATGAGGATGTAGGCAATTAGCGGCAAGCCAACAAGCTGCGCCGTTAACCCAGCTGCAATTTTTCCCGGGAACTCCACCACGCGTTTGAAATCAGCCAATGACAAGGTAATGCCGACACAGAACATCATCCAAGCCAGTGCGATTGGAAGCCCTATGATTAACATTGCTTGTGCCATGTTTATTCCTCAATGTTTGAAAACAAAAAAGGCGAACATCATGCCCGCCTTTTGAATAACTTTCTTTGACCTTACGCGTTGCCTTTAACCTGCAACTGCAGAGAAGCAGCAAAATCCAGCATACGGTTCAGAGGGATAAGAGATTTCACTCGGATTGCTTCATCAACGAAGATTTCATGCTCTTCACCACCTTCACGCAATGCCAGTTCGATGGCCTTCAAGCCGTTCATTGCCATCCAAGGACAATGTGCACAGCTTCGGCATGTTGCACCGGCACCAGCGGTTGGCGCTTCAATCAGCTCTTTCTCCGGCACCATCTGCTGCATCTTGAAAAAGATGCCTTTGTCAGTCGCGACCACCAGTTGCTTGTTTGGCAACTCTTTTGCAGCTTTGATCAGTTGACTGGTTGAACCGACAGCATCTGCAAGCTCTACAACACTGGCTGGGGATTCTGGGTGAACAAGAATCGCAGCGTCTGGGTAGACCGCTTTCATGTCTCTCAATGCTTTCGCTGAGAATTCGTCATGCACCACACATTCGCCTTGCCAAAGCAGCATCTCTGCACCGGTCTTATTCGCGATGTATGAGCCTAAATGGCGGTCAGGACCCCAGATAATTTTCTTATCTTCAGCGTCGAGATGCTCAACGATTTCCAGCGCGATAGACGAAGTGACTACCCAATCCGCACGGGCTTTAACAGCTGCAGAAGTATTGGCGTAAACCACAACCGTATGGTCAGGGTGAGCATCGCAGAATTCGGTGAAGCGATCTTCTGGGCAGCCCAAATCCAATGAACACTCTGCTTCAAGCGTTGGCATCAGAACCGTTTTTTCCGGAGTAAGGATTTTGGCGCTTTCGCCCATAAAGCGAACGCCAGCAACCAGAAGGGTCTTAGCAGGATGTTTGTTACCAAACTTCGCCATTTCCAGAGAGTCACCAACGAAACCACCGGTTTCTTCGGCCAGCGCCTGGATTTCAGGGTCGGTATAGTAGTGAGCAATCATCACTGCATCTTTTTCCTTAAGCAGTTGCTTGATGCTCGCGATGTAGTCAGTTTTCTGTTGCTCGGACAAGGCCTCCGGCTTCGGAGGGAAAGGATATACTGTCTCTGCAGTATTAATAATCTGGCTCATCAACTTACTCAGATTTGGCTTCCAATCCGGTCATTATACCCAGCTTGGTATCGAGTTTTCATCTTTTATGACGCTAAAGCGTAATATCAATTACACCCAAGTTGATTCATTTAGATATAAGAAAGCCAGCAATCATGCTGGCTTTCTTGAGTGACACTTTTAGAACTTATTGGCTCAACTGCTTCTCAGCTTGTTTTGCCGTGGTTGTGCCAGGGTATTCCTTCACAACTTTCTCAAAGAGGGTTTTGGCTGTTGCCGCATCTTTCTGGCGGTCAGCAATCATGCCCAACTTCAACAGTGCATCGGCACGTTTGCTTGATTTGGCAAACTGGCTAACGGCAGTGAAGTTTTTCTTCGCATCGTCTAACTGGCTTTTAGAGAAGTACAACTGTCCCAGCCAGTAGTGTGCGTTTGGCTTGTAAATTGACTCAGGGTATTTCGCCAAGAATGCGTTGAACGCTTCTGTCGCGCCTGCGTAGTTTTTCTCTTTCAGGATGAGATTGACTGCCGCATCATATTCCGCATTCTCAGACTGATTCGCAGAGTATTTTTCCGTTGAAGCATTTTCTTGAGGCTTAGCTTCAACAGCAGGTGCCGGTTTCGCATTTCTCAGCGAATCAATCTCGCGGTAGAGATCGCGCTGACGTTCCAGCATCTGATTTAATTCGTAATTGTTTCTTTCGACCGTGCCACGCAACTCATCGAGTTCGCTCGCCATCTGGTCAAGTTGGCGCTGCATGTCGATTTGCATCTGGTTTCGAGCTTCCAGCATTCGCTCCAAGCGCTCAACAGAGCTACCACTACCGCCCAACTCAGTCACCGGAGCAGGTGCGGCAGCCACAGGGGCTGCCGCACTCACCAGTAACGCCAGCGATAGAGCACGCAAAGTGTTACTGTTCATAAGATTTACCTTTAATTAGTAAACCAGAACCGCACGACGGTTCTTCGCGTAAGCTTCTTCACCCTGGCCAAGAACCAGTGGCTTTTCTTCACCGTAGCTTACGATAGAGATTTGAGATGCTGGTACGCCCAGTGCTTGCAGGTACTTAGCAACTGCATTTGCACGACGCTCGCCCAGCGCGATGTTGTACTCAGGAGTACCACGCTCATCTGCGTGACCTTCTACAACTACTTTGATGTCTGCGTTAGCGCGCAGGAATTCTGCGTGTGCATCCAGCATATCTTCAAACTGTGGAAGAACAGAGTAGTCGTCGAAGCTGAAGTAAACGGTTTGAGACTGACGCAATTCGTTGTTACGGATCTCTTGCTCAGTCAGGCCGCCTTGACCGCCATCAACTGGAGTCACAACAGTAGTTTGTGAACCGTTGTTCGTTTCGGTGCCAGTGCTGTCGGTAGAGCTGTCGCTTGAGCTACATGCCGCCAGAGTAAACATAGGCAGCGCTACAGCCAAACCCTTAAGTACTTTATTAACTTGCATCTTGTTTTCCTTATATCAAATAAGCGCAAATATTTATTGGAACGGGGACCATGCTGGGGCTCTCACCCGGCCATTGGTAGCTGGTAGTCTCGCTTTGAAGCGTCCATCAATGGACACCAAAGAAAGCACGTTATTACGCCCGTAAACTGAGCTGTAAATGACCATACTGCCGTTTGGCGCAAGGCTTGGAGATTCATCCAACATAGTTTTCGTTAGAATCTCAACAGCACCCGTTTGCAAATCTTGTTTTGCAATGTTGTAGCCTGAGTCCGAGCGGTGAACCATCACCAGGTATCTACCATCCGGGGTAAGTTGACCGCCGAGGTTCTGGCTACCTTGCCAAGTAATCCTATTGGTAGAACCATCGGCTAAATTTACTCGATAAATCTGTGGTTTACCACCCCGGTCTGAGGTAAAGATCAAAGACTGCCCGTCTGGATCCCAGAATGGTTCGGTGTTATTCGCACGGCCTTTAGTGATCTGGTCCATCTTGCGGGTCTTCAAATCCAACACGTAAACCTGAAGGCTGCCAGTTTTCGACAGTACCATCGCCAGTTTGCTGCCGTCCGGAGAGAAGCGTGGCGAACCGTTGTGACGTGGGAATGACGAAATCATTTCACGTTCACCGGTGTAGATATTCATCAGGAAAATCTGTGCCTGACCGTTCTCGAAACTCACGTAAGCCAACTGCTTGCCGTCAGGCGACCATGCTGGCGACATCAGTGGTTGCTTGGAACGAAGTACCAACAATTCGTTGTAGCCATCGTAGTCCGCAATACGAAGTTGGTAAGGATGTTCCGCTTTGTCGTCGATAACCACGTACGCAATGCGCGTCAGGAATGCCCCTTTTTCGCCGGTTAGTTTCTCGTAAACCAAATCGGAAATGCGGTGCGCATACTGGCGAAGCTGTTTGTCACCAACCACTTTGCGGTTATTCAACAACAGATGATCTTTAGTCAGCACCAATTCGCCAGTTGTAGACAGCCCTTTGCTCTGACCGCCAGTTAACTGGCCGCGAACGATATCAATCAGTTGATAATTGATGAGGTATTTGCCGTCAGCGGTTGGGCTGATGGTGCCTGTTACCAACGCATCCACCCCCATTGCAGTCCAGTCATTAAAGTCCACCTGCTCATCGTTGTATGGCGTTTGTGGCATTTTGTCGGTTGGTACTGGGCTAAACTTGCCGCTTCGCTGTAAATCCGAAGCAACGACCGCTGAAACATCCGTAGGAAGCTTGCCCTCACCTTCCCATTTGAAAGGAACAATGGCAATTGGGCGCGCGGAGCTAATACCGTCTGTAATGACAATTCTTAATTCAGCATACGCTGATGGTGCGAAAGCGATGATAAGCGCTATGGCACTGAATAGAATTCGTTTGAACATAAATACCCTTTATTGCTCTGGCCTGAACTCAAAAACAAACTCTAAAAATTGCTTTTTAACGTCTTCGTCTTCAGGCATTGGAAACGTACCTACTTCGAATATCGCTGAACTTCCTATGCGACAAGCAATTGAGTCGCCTTTGAGCTCTTGAACATCCAAAACAAGACCTGTTCTGGAAAGCTTCAACCTTAAATCACATATTTGACCGCTAGGCACAGCGTCTTTGTTGTACTTACTCGAGATACTTTGAGTGAAGATGCCTATGTAACGTGCAACCTCATCATTCACAAAACGTCCTCGAGCCGAATCGCGCGTGGCAGATTCCGACTCGAGACCGCTAAAAAGCTCGTTGAGGGCAGCCTCCTGCTCTGCCTGCTTACGCTTCGCTTCTGCTGCTTTGCGCTCAGCTTCTTTACGCGCAGCTTCGGCTTTGCGGGCTTCCTCCTCGGCTTTTTTCTTCTCGGCTAACTTACGCTGGCGTTCTTCTTCCGCTTTGCGTGCTTCTTCTTCAGCACGCTGCTTTTCAGCCAGTTTACGTTGACGTTCTTCCTCAGCTTTACGCTGCTCTTCAACGGCGCGTTGGCGGTCTGCTTCTGCTTTCTTCGCCGCTTCTTCCGCTTTGCGTTGCTCCTCTACGCGACGAACACGCTCAGCTTCGGCTGCAGCCGCTTTTTCCTGAGCAATACGTGTAGCTTCTTCGGCTTTGCGCTGTTCTTCAGCGGCTTTTTTCTTGGCATCAGCAATACGCTTGCGCTCGACTTCCGCTTCACGGGCCTCTTTTTCAGCAGCCAGTTTTTCTGCTCTCAACTCACGCAGGCGTTTTTCTTCCTGCTCACGCTGCTGCTCAAGCAAATCAGCTTGCTGTTCCAAACGACGGAGACGATCGTCTTCCTGACGCTTGGCTTCATCCCGCTGCTGGCGAATTTTTCTCGCCTGCTCGTTCACCACACTTGGGTCTATAACGACAGCTTCAATGCTTTGCCCTACAGGTTGGTGCGAGACTTTCGTAAAGTCCGCCCCCCAAAGTAAGCCACCGAATAATGCAGCATGCAGCAATACAGAAACGAAAGTTGCGCCCGTGTAACTCGACTTCTGAGTTTTCTTCATTCCATCTCTCATGAATCAAGCGGTTCCGTCATCAAGCCGACTGATGAAACCCCAGCTTGGTTCAATGCATCCAAGGTGAGAATGATTTCTGAATACGGCACGCGCCCATCACCGCCAACAAGCACAGGTGATTTAGGGTTAATTTCTAGCTCTGCCTTCACGCGGATAAGTAGATCCTGAAGTGACAGACCGCGTTGCATGTCTCCGTTATTCACGGAAAGTCCCAAACCGCCGTTCTGATCAACTTCTACGATAATAAACGCGCCGCTGTCTTCTTCTTTTGCAAGCTCCGCTGCCGTTTTAGCATTCGATGTTTGTGGAAGATCCACATCCACACCCTGCGTCACGAAAGGCGCTGTCACCATGAAGATAATCAAGAGTACCAACATCACGTCAATGTATGGCACCACGTTGATTTCGGCGTTCATTTTCCGCCGTTTACGCTGGTAAGGCATGCATTACTCCTTCGGTGAAGCAAACGCCTGACGGTGAAGAATGCTCGAAAACTCTTCCATGAAGTT
This sequence comes from Grimontia sp. AD028, assembly GCF_000973155.1. Lineage (NCBI taxonomy): Bacteria > Pseudomonadati > Pseudomonadota > Gammaproteobacteria > Vibrionales > Vibrionaceae > Grimontia > Grimontia sp. AD028. The sequence continues at coordinate 21,054 of NZ_LASY01000095.1, forward strand.
GATGTAGTTGTTCTCAAGCTTGCCCACTTTCGCAGTAAATCGGTTGTACGCCATCACCGCTGGGATAGCAGCAAACAGACCCATTGCAGTTGCGACAAGTGCTTCCGCGATACCCGGTGCAACCATGGCTAGGGTCGCTTGCTTAACAGCGCCCAGCGCAATAAATGCGTGCATGATGCCCCAAACCGTACCGAAGAGGCCGATGTATGGCGTGATTGAACCGACCGTTGCAAGGAATGGTAGATTGGTTTCCAACGATTCCACTTCTTTAGAGAGAGAAACGCGCATGGCACGGGAGGTGCCTTCCATCACCGCTTCTGGTACTTTGCCGTTGCTACGGTGAAGACGGGCAAATTCTTTAAAGCCAGAGTAGAAGATTTGCTCACTGCCTGACAGGTTGTCTTTGCGAGCCTGCACTTCCTGAAACAGTTGAGACAAGTCCATCCCGGACCAGAATCTGTCTTCAAAACGCTCCGCTTTCGATGACGCTTCTGAAAGCACCTGCGAACGCTTAATGATCATTGCCCAAGACACGACAGACATGCCCAGCAGAACCAACATGACTGCTTTAACCAGCAGACTCGCCTGCAAGAACAGATCAAGAATTGAAAGTTCAGCGCTCACTTAAAATCTCCGATTGAATCGATTTAGGGATGGATTTCGGCTTCATTTTCTCAGAATCGACACAGGCTACCTTAACGGTGGCACGACACAACACATCGCCTTCTGAATTCACCAAATCTTGACAGAATGTGAGGGTCGCCCGACGAACTTCAGGTACCGTTGTTTGAACGGTAAGTTCTTCGTCAAGCCTTGCGCCTTTGAGGAAATCGATGTCCATATGACGTACGACAAACGCCGTATGTTCTTCAAATAACGTATGTTGATGGACACCAATGCTGCGCAGAAGTTCTGTTCTCGCACGCTCGAAGTATTTGAGATAGTTCGCATGATAGACGATCCCACCAGTATCGGTGTCTTCGTAGTAGATGCGAACAGGCCAGCAGAACGGATGGAGACTCCTCATCCTGATAATTACCTGAAATCCATAGTAAGGTTTAGCGAAATACTATAACTGACTTACTCAGTGTAATAAAAGCACCAAGCGACGAGGCTGGTCACGAATGGCGCAAAATAAAACAGCCCAGCTGTTTTAAGCCGGGCTGTCGGTAACAGAGTGTTACAACGGGATGTCAAAGAAATGCTTTTACAAGCACAAAACTCATCACTACCCACGCAAACGGTGGAAAGAAAACGAGCTGCCAAAGCCAGAATCGTGGTTTGAACGCCATACCGTGGATCATTCCGGTACAGGTTGCCCAAATCAGTGCAGGACCATTGGCAACAGTGAAGCCGCCAATCTTATCTGCGAAAGTCTGAGGATCCCACATGACTAACCCGCCGCACGTTAGCGCCATTGCCAGCGATAACAGCATGAGCACACGGATATGAAGACGGTCATGCAGACCGTCTAGCATAGTCGTGAACTTATTCTTCACTGTCACGATCCATGGCTTCAGTGTGTTCTAACCAAAGCGCATTGATAATACCGAACGAGCACGCCAGCAATACACCCAGAATCCAAGCGAAATACCACATGGTTAACTCCTTCTCTTAGTACAGTGAGGTTTTGTTTTCTTCGATGAACTTGTCATCAAGACGGCCGAACATCTTGTAGTAACACCATGCGGTGTAAGACAGGATGATTGGCACCATCACAATCGCTACGCCCGTCATAATGTTCAGCGTCAACTCGCTCGACGTCGCATCCCACATTGTTAGGCTGTGATCTGGGAACAAGCTAGAAGGCATCACGAATGGGAACATCGCAAAACCTGCCGTCAAAATCACACCCGCAATTGCAAGGCTGTTGAACAAGAACGCAAAACCGTCACGCTCGAAACGTGCACATACAGCAACCAACAGTGGCATAAATACCGCCAACGCCGGTGCAGCCCACAGTAGCGGGTAAGCTTCGTAGTTATTGAACAGTGCACCGGTTAAGGTCATCACTTCTTTGTTCAATGGGTTCGACGTTGCATTGGTCATGATTTCGCTGGTGATCACATAGCCTTCAATGCTTTGCGCCCAGAAGCCAGCAAGTGCAAAACATACTGCAGTCAGAATCGCTGAAATCTGCGCCACGTTACGTGCACGAACGTGCAGCGCATCAGTGGTTTTCATCTGAAGGTAAGTCGCGCCTTGCGTCACGATCATGAACAAGCTGACCAAACCACATAGAATCGCAAATGGATTCAGCAGGCCAAAGAAAGAACCACGGTAAGTTGGGATCAGGAACTCGTTCAGTTCAAACGGTACACCTTGCAGCAAGTTACCAAATGCCACACCAAAGATGATTGGCGGCACGAAACTACCCACGAAAATGCCCCAGTCCCAGCTTTTACGCCAGCGTGGGTCTTCAATTTTCGAACGGTAGTCAAAACCAATTGGACGGAACCACAAAGCCGCCAGTGTCAGAATCATCGCCAGGTAGAAACCTGAGAACGACACTGCATAGACCAACGGCCACGCTGCGAACAGCGCACCACCCGCGGTGATCAACCAAACTTGGTTACCATCCCAGTGAGGCGCAATGGAGTTAATCATCACGCGGCGCTCGTTATCGGTTTTACCAATAACTGGCACCAGCGCGCCGACACCCATATCAAAGCCATCGGTAATCGCGAAGCCGATCAGCAGAACACCAATCAGTGCCCACCAGATCAGACGTAGAATCTCGTATTCAAACATGTCTCACGCTCTCCTTATGCTTCAACTTGACGCGCAAGATCCGTTTCCGGACTCTTTAGCTTTTCAAAGTGATAACGGCCTGTTTTTAGGCTGCTAGGGCCTAAGCGCGCGAATTTAACCATCAGGTACACTTCAGCAATCAAGAACACTGTGTACAGTGCAACGATCGCAACCAGTGAAGTGATGATTTCTGACGCAGGAAGATTAGATGCTGCCATGTGCACTGGCAGAATTTCACCCACCGCCCAAGGCTGACGACCATACTCAGCAACGAACCAACCTGCTTCACAGGCAATCCACGGCAATGGAATACCAAATAGCGCCAGTTTGAGAAGCCATGGTTTTTCATCGATTTTCTGGCGACAAGTTTGATAGAACGCCATACCGAAGATGAACAGCATTGCGAAGCCACACGCTACCATGATGCGGAAGCTCCAGAATAGCGGTGCTACCTGAGGAATAGAGTCTTTTGCCGCTTGTTTGATTTGTGCTTCTGTCGCATCAACAACGTTTGGTGTTTGTTGTTTCAACAGCAGACCAAAACCAAGGTCTTTCTTCACGTCATCAAACGCAGCCAGATTTTCAGGTGTTCTTTCACCTGCACGTAATTTTTCAAGCAAGCCGTAAGCAATCATACCGTTACGAATACGTGCTTCGTGCTCATCAACGATGTCATGTAAACCCGTTACTTGCTTGTCGAAAGAACGTGTCGCGATGATGCCCATCACGTAAGGGATTTTAATCGCGTAATCCGTTTCCATGGTTTCTTGATTAGGGAAACCAAATACGGTGAAAGCAGCTGGTGCTGGCTCTGTATGCCATTCCGCTTCGATGGCGGCCAGTTTGACTTTCTGAACGTCGCCCAGCTCATAGCCAGATTCGTCACCCAGTACGATAGTAGACAGAATGCCCGCCATACCAAAAGATGCAGCAATCGCGAAAGAGCGGCGCGCAAACGCAACGTCACGACCTTTAAGCAGGTAGTAAGCACTGATACCCAGAACAAACATGGCACCTGTGGTGTAACCTGCCGCAACGGTGTGAACAAATTTCACCTGCGCAACCGGGTTAAGTACAACTTCAGCAAAGCTCACCATTTCCATTCGCATGCTTTCGAAGTTGAACTCAGCACCCACAGGGTTTTGCATCCAGCCGTTAGCGACGAGAATCCAAAGCGCAGAAAAGTTGGAGCCAATGGCGGTCAGCCATGTGACGGTAAGGTGTTGGCGCTTGGAGAGACGGTCCCAACCGAAGAAGAACATACCGACAAGGGTAGATTCCAGGAAGAAGGCCATCAGCGCTTCGATAGCCAGAGGGGCACCGAAAATATCGCCGACATAGTGAGAATAGTATGCCCAGTTAGTACCAAACTGGAACTCCATGGTGAGGCCGGTAGCGACGCCCAACGCAAAGTTAATACCAAACAGCTTACCCCAGAACTTGGTCATGTCCTTGTAGATCTGCTTATCGGTCATCACATACAACGACTCCATGATGGCTAGCAGAAACGCCATACCCAGAGTCAGTGGGACAAACAAGAAGTGATACATCGCAGTCAGTGCAAACTGGAACCGCGACAGATCAACAATATCAGTTAACATAGTAACTCCTTCATCGTCAGGCTGACTGACGCACGACACTTACGTATCGTTAAGTAAATGCTTAATCACCTGCGAGCCTTATAGCCCGCGCTTAACTGAGCTTCCTTACGGGGACCGTGTAAACAGCCATCCCTCTTTATGTTGCACGAATGTGCCGCACTGGTTAGGATTTTGTTAAGCGATTCCTAATATAGTGCTGGCTAATATTAAACATTCTATCGACGTGCTTCAAAGCATTTGGACCAATCTCACATTGACTGCTGTCAAATTAATCAACTTAGGTCGCACAAACGTTGGGAATACAAGATCCAGATCAAGACAGCGAATAATTTTTCCGTTGCCAACTCAACGCTTTTCTTGCACGGAGCTATCGCATTAGAAGTATTGTCCACGAAAATGAAATAGAAAAGGCCAGCATATCAGGCTGGCCTTTGAGAGAATTTTTGGAAAGAGTACTTATTCCGGCATATCAAAACCGAAATGCAGGTAAGCACGTTGGCTTGCAATACGCCCTCTTGGGGTGCGCTGCAGGTAACCTTGTTGGATGAGATAAGGTTCGAGCACATCTTCTATCGTGTCTTTGGCTTCACCAATTGCCGCAGCGAGGTTATCCAACCCCACGGGACCACCATCAAACTTCTCGATAATTGCTGTGAGAAGTTTTCTGTCCATGTAATCGAAACCCTGATTGTCGACATCTAGCATATCCAAGGCTTTTGACGCCACATCCGCATTGATACGACCATCAGCTTTGACTTCCGCATAATCTCGAACACGGCGAAGCAAACGGTTCGCGATACGGGGTGTGCCGCGGGCACGACGGGCAATTTCAAACGCCCCTTCTTCATCCATATCCAGATTCAGGCAATTTGCACTGCGTTGAACAATGCCTTTGAGATCAGCGATGTTGTAGTACTCGAGGCGCTGAGTGATGCCGAAGCGGTCACGCAGTGGCGAGGTCAATGAGCCAGCACGTGTCGTTGCGCCCACCAGCGTAAATGGTGGCAAGTCGATCTTGATAGAACGCGCAGCGGGGCCTTCACCAATCATGATATCCAGTTGGTAGTCTTCCATCGCTGGATACAATACTTCTTCCACGACAGGGCTCAAGCGGTGAATTTCATCAATGAAAAGCACATCGTTTGGCTCAAGATTGGTCAGCAGCGCCGCCAAGTCACCGGCTTTTTCCAGTACAGGCCCTGAGGTTGTGCGGATACTCACTTCCATCTCGTTAGCAACAATATTTGCCAGCGTGGTTTTACCCAGACCTGGAGGCCCAAAGATAAGCAAATGGTCGAGGGCTTCTTCACGTTTACGCGCCGCATGGATAAAGATTTCCATCTGATCACGGACGTGATCCTGACCTTGATAATCCGACAGCATCTTCGGGCGAATAGCGCGGTCAATGACGTCGTCTTCACGGCTCGGAGGTACCGTGCCCATCAGTCGATCAGCTTCAATCATTCCAAATCACCCTATTAGACCATTGAGCGCAGCGCATCACGGATGATCGCCTCGCTCTTCATGCCATCAACGGCCACTTGCTTGACCACTTTTTCAGCCTGTGCAGCTTTGTATCCCAGCGCGATAAGCGCACTGATCGCTTCATCTTTCGGATCATTCGATGCAGCAACAACGGTTTCATTGCTTGTCGCACGACGGGCCGCCGCATCGGCATGTGGGGTAAACAGGTCGAAGGCATGCCAGTTTTTCAGGCGATCACGCATTTCGATCACCAAACGCTCTGCGGTTTTCTTACCTACACCCGGGATTTTGACCAAGGTAGACACATCTTCGCGCTCGACGCTTTCGACAAATTGAGTTGCCGTCATACCGGAAAGGATCGCCAGGCCCAGTTTAGGACCAACACCATTGGCTTTGATGACTTCGCGGAATAAAGCACGTTCGATGGTAGTGTTAAACCCATAGAGGAGCTGCGCGTCTTCACGTACGACGAAGTGAGTGTAAACAATTGCTTCTTCACCCACTTCTGGCAATTCATAAAAACAGCTCATAGGCATACTGACTTCGTAACCCACGCCATTAACTTCCAGCAGGATTTCAGGGGGTTGCTTTTCAAGCAAAATTCCACGTAATCGGCCAATCACAATTAAAACTCAAATTGTTGCTAATAATTGTGGTTAGGATAATGAACAACTGGATAGATATCCAGTTTTAAAGCCGAGCGGGTGGCTGAAATGGCTATGCGATCAGACTAATCCGACCCACTGCATGGTGTAACGAATGAAATAAGCAAGTGCTGTCACAGCCAATACACCCGCCACCCATAGGCCGATAAACCACGCAAACGCCTTGCTCTGTTTATTCATGGTATCCCTCATCTGCTCTGACTTTGCCGCGGAATACCCAATAGGAATACGCAGAATAAATGATGATGATTGGGAGAAGAACCACGGCTCCAGCGAACAAGAATGCAAGACTGTTGTCTGGAGCAGCTGCATCCCAAAGGGTCACCGCTCTTGGCACCATGTAAGGGAAAATGCTGATGGCAAAACCAGCGAACGCCATCAGGTAAATCATCAGTGTCCAACAGTAAGCTGCACCAGCCCTTCGCGTACCCAACGCATACCACAGTTGATAAGCTGCAAACGCTGAAATGGCCGGAATGAGGAAAAAGCCAGCAGCGTTCGGGAAAGTAAACCATCGCGCGGCGATATCGCTGGAGATAAACGGAAGCCAAACACTCACCACACCGATGGCTCCGAGGAACAATAAGGTGAGTTTTTTGCACTTCAGAAACAGCTTCTCCTCAATGCTCCCTGACGTTTTGATAAGGAGCCAACAGCCACCGAGCAAGGTATACCCCGCCGTTACTGCAAGACCACAAAAAAGGGAAAAAGGCGTCAGCCAGTCAAACCAGCCCCCAGCGTATTGCCTGTCTGCAACTTCAATTCCTTGTAACAAGGTGCCGAGAATCATCCCTTGGGAAAAGGTTGCAACCATCGAACCGCCCGCGAAAGACCAGTCCCATAGGTAACGGCCTTTTTTGGTTCGATAGCGGTATTCAAACGCAACTCCACGGAATATGAGGCCAATCAGCATCGCAATGATTGGTGCGTAGACTGCAGGCATGATGATGGCGTAGGCCAAAGGGAAGACTGCGAACAGTCCTCCCCCACCCAATACCAGCCAAGTTTCATTGCCATCCCAGATGGGGGCAATAGAGTTCATTGCGGCATCTTTTTCGTCATCATTGAGCGAAGGAAACAGTATGCCAACACCAAGGTCGAAGCCATCAAGAATGACGTAGGCAAATACGGCAAAAGCGATTATCACCGCCCAGATAAGTGCGTAATCCATTATGACTCCTTACCTGAGGCCGGCTCTGGATTCACGGTAATATCTTTGGTTGAGTTACCATGTGAAAGTCGAGTAACAATGCGCCCATCCAAATCCTGCTCGTACTTGGTCGGCGATTTTCTCATCAGTTTCAGTAGGTAGTAGATACCCGCACCAAATATCACGAAATAGACCACCACGAACACAGCGAGCGAAGCACCGACCGCACTGGCATCAATCGGCGACACGGACTCCGACGTCCTGAGTAATCCGTATACCGTGTATGGCTGACGTCCCACTTCGGTAGTCACCCATCCCGCCAATATTGCCAAAAAGCCACAAGGTGCGGCATATACGCAGGTCCTTAGGAACCAAGCCGTTTCGTACAAGGTTTTCTTGTAACGTAGCCACAGGGACACCAACCCCATACCCAGCATTAAGAAACCAATACCCACCATAATTCGGAAACTCCAGAACACAGTAGCAACAGGCGGCCTTTCTTCAGGCGGGACAGACTTAAGACCTTTGATCTCGCCATCAATAGAATGGGTAAGAATAATGCTACCCAATTTTGGAATTTCGACTTTGTAGTCAACCGTTTCGGTTTCCTCATTCGGAATACCAAACAGGATAAGTGGAGCGCCTTTCTGAGTTTCGAAGTGTCCTTCCATGGCCGCAACTTTCATTGGCTGGTGTTCCAGCGTGTTGAGCCCATGAAGGTCACCAGCAACAATTTGAACCGGCGTGACCAAAACCGCCATCCACATGCCCATCGAAAGGCTTATCCGGCCCAGCTCATTGTGAGGCGCGCGCAGTAAATGCCAAGCACCGACACCCGCCACCATAAAGGCCGTTGTCAGATACGCAGCAATGACCATGTGAATCAGGCGATAAGGGAAGGACGGATTGAACACGACTTCGAACCAGTCTGTGACGATAAATTGGCCTTTGTCATTGAAATCAAACCCAGCAGGGGTTTGCATCCAACTGTTCACTGACAGTATCCAGGTGGCAGACAGTAAGGTGCCAAATGCGACGACTGCAACGGCCAGGAAATGAAGTTTAGGACCGACTCGCTCGCGACCGAAGAGCATAATGCCGAGGAAACCCGCTTCGAGGAAAAACGCGGTAAGCACTTCATAGCCCATCAAAGGCCCAAGTACTGGGCCGGTTTTGTCTGAAAAGACACCCCAGTTCGTGCCGAACTGATAGCTCATAACAATACCGCTCACCACCCCCATGCCGAACGTGACAGCAAAGATTTTCGTCCAGTATTTGGAAAGCTCAAGGTACTGATGTTGCTTGGTTTTCAAGTGCAGCGCTTCCAGCACAGTGATATAGCTGGCGAGCCCAATAGAAAAGGCAGGGAATATGATGTGAAAAGACACAGTGAACGCAAACTGAATTCGCGCCAGGTCTATGGCAAGCTCCGACATACCCAACTCCACGAAACGTGAGTGACCCTAGTAGGAACGTAGAGTAATACGACTGAGATCACTTTTACGGGGAATTCATCAATAGAGGCTGCCTACCTTTGCAGAAAAACAAAAAAGCGAGCCAAGCTCGCTTTTTAGTGTCAGGTTGAGTCCTAGGGGCTGTTGGCCTTTGGTGATGATTTTTGCAGCAGTTTGTGGGGATTTTATGCAAGGCAGAGGCTTCGATGTGTAGCTGGCCTACATGAGAAGCCGATAACGCAGCAGAAATTCCCCACAAACGCTGCCCGAAGGGTTCTGCTCTAAGC
>NZ_LASY01000096.1:0-27863 GCF_000973155.1 Grimontia sp. AD028
CATTGATGACCTCTGAATGCAAGTATCTTCAGGTTGTTTGGGTATAGATTGAATAATGCCAATGTTTTCTACGGAACTGTTCAATTATTCTGAACAGATAGGCGTAGGGTCCTTTCGAGTGTGATGGCCAACAAAAAGCCGACTCAATAGAGTCGGCTTTGTCTAGTTAAGCTCGTTAGGTTAGTGGATTAACCACACACTTTGGTCCAGCTACCATCGCTACCTGGAACAGAAGCAGTCCACCAGTTTGCTTGGTAAACAACGCCGTCTTTCACGATTTTGTCACCGGCTGCAGCGTGGCTTGGGTTACCTGCCCAGTCAGTCTGAGGCATATCTGGGTAAACCACGATGCCAGTCGTGTCACAAGTACCCGTGCCACCACCATTGTCACCGCCACCGTTACCACCGCCTGCAGACAGGTCTGCCAACGGCAGGTCGCTGTACTCAGATGCGAATGCGTAGTCAACACCGTTGATGTTTACTGTGTAGTTCGCAGGGCCAGAGATTGGCAGGTAGTACACGAAGTCAAGTTCGTACGTTGCACCTGGTGCCAGAGAATCCCACGTTGGTAGTGAGAACGCCAGACGGTGCATAGTACCTTCCAGTCCACCAATGTTGTTCGCTTTGGTGTGGCCAGAAGAAATGACATTCACTTTACCGCCATTCTGACTCTTCGCGTTGTCTGGTGCTGAAGTCGGAATGTCAAACTGGAACTCAGTACCGCCAGGCAGTTCTACGCCAGTGTTGTTAGTGAAAGTGATTTTCGGGTTGATTGGGTAGTTTTGGTCACCCACTTTGAAGCCACCTACGCTAACCGTAATATCAACCGCTTCGGTTGGCATTGCAGTTTCAGACAGTTTCGCACCGTAAGGTGTCGCTGCTGCAAACTTGTCGTAGATTGCCTTCGTCATGGTGTTACCCATGTGGAACTCACCGTTACCCGTTGCACAAGCATTTTCAGTTGGGTCTACAACGTCAGTACGGTTGCCGTTTGCATCCAGTTGGTAACAAGCGTAGTCACCCGCCAGTTCCCAGAACATGATGCCGCCGATACCTTTGTCGATAACGTAATCAGATTTCACTTTGATTGACGCTTCGTCTTCAGTAGACAGGAACACTTGCTTCTCAGCATTCCACAGCCATGGTGCAACAGCGACTGAGTCGTAGTTACGCTGGTAAGTGCCTTTCAACACGTCTTGTGGATCGTTTACTGGGTCCAGTTTGTACGCAGATGCGTAGGTACCGAAGATGCCATGCTCAAGGTTCTTCGCATGCCACATTGGGTTAGAACCTGCGCCCATTTCGTTACCTTTCGGATCCGTATCGTGCCACATGTTGTCGATACCAATCGCGCCGTTACCACAGTTGTTCTTCTCACCTTCACCAGTGCCTGGTTGACACTCAGCTTGGTTAGGAAGTGCAGCTTTACCCCACAGACCGTTTTCACCGCCTGTTACGCCTTGCCAACCACGGGTGTAGTAAGGAACACCAATGTTGATACGGCCCGCTGGCATTGAGCCACGGAAGTAGTGGTATGCCCAGTCAGTGTTCAGGTAACCGATACCGCCATACTGGCTGGTGCCGTATACGTTCCAAGCTGCCAGCTCAGAGTCTTTACCTGTGTCGAACAGTGCGGCGTTGTGACCAACGTGGTCATTCCAAGCACCGTGCAGGTCGTAAGTCATGATGTTCACGTAGTCGAGGTACTTAGTGACATCAAACGTTTCCATACCACGTAGCAGGTAACCAGAAGATGGCGCTGCGATGGTCAGCATGTAGTGGTGACCGTCTTGTTCAGAAGCGATGTCGACTTTCTCACGAAGAACGCGCATCAGCTCTTGGTAAGAAGCCCACAGGTATGGACGACGTGGTTCCATGAAGTCTTTATCGTACGGGTTACCCGCACCTGCCATTGAGGTTGGGTATTCGTAGTCGATATCCAGACCATCGAACTTGTACTTACGCATCATTTCAACGGCAGAATCCGCAAACTTCTGGATACCGGCATGGTTGATTGAACCGTCAGCGTTAGTGGTCATGGTGTAGAAGCCACCGTCTGCTACGCGGTTACCATCAAGGCCAAAGTGACCGCCGGTTTCCGCCCAACCACCGATAGAGATCAGGGTCTTAACGTCGTGCTTCGCTTTGTAAGTTGCCAGCGCACCGAAGTGGCCTTTAAAGCCCAGTGCTGGATCAACTTCTACGCCTGGCCATTCTTTACCTACCGCGGCGTTGTTTGGATCGTTCACATCACCGATGTTAACTTTGCCGTCAGCACCGATGCTTACGAACGCATAGTTGATATGGGTAAGTTCTTCCCAAGGGATATCTTTAACAAGGTAAGCGGCTTGCGGGTCATCGCCTGCGCGCCAGCTGGTGAAGTAACCGATGATACGACGTGGGTGGTCGGCACCCATGTCTTCACGACCTTCTGCATCGTAGATCGTACAGTATGGAACGTTAACACCAGGGGTTTGGAACAGACCTTCTGGACGACAGTTAGATACTGTTGGCGTGCCCGCTACGGTAACAGTGACCAGTGCAGAATCGGTTGATGCGCCTTTGTCATCAGTCGCTTTTGCGTAGATAGAAACGTTGCCAGCTTTGCTTGCAGTCCAGTCCAGAGTGTATGGAGCTGCAGTTTTCGAGCCAACTAACTGGCCAGCAGCATAGAAATCAACTTTTTCCACAGTACCGTCAGTGTCTGCTGCATCTGCAGTCAGGGTAACAACTGCGCCTTGATCAACGGCTGTTGCGGATGCCGCTACAGCGACGGTTGGTGGCTCATTAACCGGGTCAATAACGCCTGGCTGAACAGTGATGCTAAGAGCGGCTGTTTCAGTTACAGCGCCCTTGTCGTCAGTTGCTTTCACTGTGATCGTGTGAGGGCCTTCAGCAGCAGTCCAGTTCAGAGAATAAGGAGAAGTCGTATCTGAACCGACTGAAGCGCCATCAATGAAGAACTCTACTTTGCTGACAGTGCCATCTGAGTCCGCCGCTGTTGCACTTAGCGTGACAACGTCACCATCTTTAATGGTGTCAGTCGCAAGTGGAGAATCCAGAGAAACGGTTGGCGCTTCGTTTACAGGATCAACAACACCAGTGTCACATTGGTCTACAAATTTCCACTCTTTGTAATCGCCTGATGAGGTAGAAGGGTTGTTGCCTTTCGTCCACCAGTTAGCGGTGTAAACGTTGCTTTCGTGCTGAACAGTTGAACCGCCGCCATATGCTTTGTCTGCTGACCATTTTTCAATGTTGGTACAGTCAACAGCAGCTTGAGCATTGAAAGAAAACATACACGCTACGGCGATTGCCGAGAGCGCGAATCCTTTGCTCTTACCTGTCACATCCATTGGATATCCCTCGAAAATAAAATGTTATCTATTGATTTGTATGTTGTTAGCGCACTTAAATCGCGCAATAAATAAAGTAGAGGAGTTGCAAGAGTGAGACACCCCGGATTTCGTCAGATTTAGATCTCTAGTCAGTTCCTGAATTGAAAAGCTTTGCGCTCTTGGTAACGACTCACAGTTTCAATGGGTAAATTTTCACAGGCTGCATGAAATTTGTGCGGTGAATATGTGCTCAATAGCAAGGGTTGAATAGCCAATGCCAGATGGTAAATGTCGACAATAAATGTTTATATTTAGTTGCTGAATGTGTCTCAAATATTGCCTCTGTAGATATTGTCAACAATATCTATTTTTCTGAGATATGTGACGCGGAAGGAATGTTGATAGCTTTGGGATTGAACAGGGAAAGATGCGACTCAGTTTGAAGAGTGGCTGAGGGATATACAGGCTTAGTAATAAGTGGAAAAAAAGAAGGCCGCTTAATCCACGGCCTCTTTAAATGGTTGAGCGTTTAGCGAGCATTCACGAAGGCTTTGAAGCGTGCTTGTGTTTCTGCGTCTGCTTTATCAAACCAGTAGTGAAGCTGGTACTCCACTTCATTCAAAGCATCTTTCCCACCCACAACCACTCTTGCACGTGGGGTAGTAGTTGGTTGTGCGACAGGCTGAGCGACAACTTCTGATGCGCCTAACTGTAATGACGCAGGGGCGTCTGTTTGGTTGAAGCGCTGCATTTCTGAAAGGTAATCACGGCTCAACTGGAAGCCTGATTTCAACAGTTTGTTCTGTTCAAATAGAATGGTGTTCTGGCTTCCATCCAGAATCTTAAATTCAGGGCTATCATTGAATTGACGCACCTGACGTTTGTTTTTGTGCTCTGGGAAATCGAAGAAAATCTCGGTGTCTTGTGCTTCAAATTTAACAACCAACACGTCAGAGCGAACAAAAGTGACGTCTTTTCCTTCTTCAAAGCTTTCAACATAGCGAAAAGCTAGTTGCTGGGTACCATCAGCCAAAACAACAGGTTCTTCTTTGCTGAACATCGAAGATTGGTGAGTCTCGCCGTTGTAGGCAAGCAACTCGATATTGTCGTTAAGGTGAAGCGTCACATCAGCGTGCGCGCCAAATGAAAGCAATGCGGTCAACACTGACGCAAAGGCGAATTTTCTTTTCATTGTGTTCCCCAAAAATAGGTAGAGTGCAGCCCGTAAACACATTGGCTTCGGGCTGCTGTTTTATTATTTAACGTGGCAAGCGAAGCCTTTCAGGTAGAAACCTTCTGGGTAGCCGCTATCAATTGGGTGGTCAGCAGCTTGCTCAAAACGCTCGATAAATTGAACGCAGCGGTGGGCATCCAGTGCTGCATCGGCAATGATCTTCTGGAACAGCGCGTTATCCATCAGACCTGAGCAAGAATATGTCAGCAGCGTGCCACCTGGCTTCAGGATCTGCATAGCCAGCATGTTGATGTCTTTGTAGCCACGACATGCACCAGTCAGTTGCGCTTTAGATTCTGCAAACTTAGGTGGGTCCATAATGACCACATCAAATAGTTCCCCGGCATCACGGTATTCGCGCAGTAGCTTAAAGACGTCTGCATTGACGAATTGTGCTTTCGATAGGTCATAACCGTTCATCTCGGCATTAGATTTGGCGATATCGAGGGCAGGCTGCGAAACATCGACGTTGATGACTTCCGCTGCATTACCTTTCAGCGAGTACAGGCCAAATCCGCCGGTGTAACAGAAGCAGTTCAAAACACGCTTGCCGTTAACGTATTTGACGGCCGCTTCACGGCTGTCACGTTGGTCCAGATAGAATCCGGTTTTGTGGCCGCCAGTGATGTCGACACTGATTTTTACGCCGTTCTCTTCAATGACTACAGATGCTGGTGGCATCTCACCATGAAGAACGCCTGTACGTTCTTTCAGGCCTTCTTTCTTACGCACTGATACATCTGAACGCTCGTAAATGCTGCACTCTGGATATTGTGCGATAAGCGCTTCTACCAGGTTGTCTTTCTGAGCTTCCGCGCCAGCACTTAAAAGCTGACAAACCAAGAAGTTCTCATAGCGATCGATGGTAATACCAGGTAAACCATCAGACTCCGCGGCAATCAGGCGGTAACCAGTCAGGCCATCACGGGCAGCCAAAACATCACGCAGACCTTGCGCTTCCTGAAGGCGTTTTTTTAAGAACTCAACGTTGACTTCTTCTTTTTCGAATGTCCAAACACGGACACGAATTTGGGAATTAGGAGAAAACGCACCGCGGGCCAGCCATTGGCCCTGATGATCATATACATCCACTGTCTGACCGAGGGAAGGTTTACCTTCGACGCGTTGAATACCACGGGAGAACACCCATGGGTGGCGACGGCGCAGTGATTTTTCACGGCCTTTAACCAGATAAACAGACGGATTCATTGGTTTTTCCTAACTTCAATATGGGGATACTGGGAGGGTTGAACCCAGTAACCAGTAAAAGGTGCTGTATTGTCAGAGAAGCTCGCCAATAATGCAAACGGCCGCACAATGGGCGGCCGTTTTTTCATCAAATCGGCGATTATTCTGTACGAAGGCCTTTCACCAGATCAGTAAGACTGGACGATTGTTTTTGCAGATTCGTGACATCTTGAGATGTTTGTTGAATCATTTCGCTCACCTGCCATGCCTGTTGGCGTACGCGCTCAACATCTGATGAAATCGTACCTGCTACGCTGCCTTGTTGGTTCGCAGCCGTGGCGATTTCTGTGCTGCGGTCAGTGATACGCTGACTGCGCTCAGAAATAGAGCTGATTTCCAGATCGATGTTTTGCATCAAGCTTTCACTCGCTGCTGCGTTATCAACGGTGCCTTGCATCACGCCACGCAGATGTGCGGTGTTGTTCTCCAGATCCTGAATCATGCGTTGGATTTCAACCGTCGTCTGCTGTGTGCGTCCAGCCAGAGAACGCACTTCATCTGCAACAACAGCAAAGCCACGGCCTTGTTCGCCTGCGCGTGCCGCTTCAATCGCTGCGTTCAGTGCCAGCAGGTTGGTCTGCTCTGAAATCGCACTGATGGTTGCAACCATGCTGCCGATTTCATTCGAATTCTGTTCCAATGAAGCCACTGCTTGCGAAGCGGCTTCAATTTCAGATGCCAGAGCTTGAATTGCCTGCAGAGTTTGGGTCACCTGAGTACGGCTTTGTTGGGAAGCAACACCTGCCTCAGAAATTTCGTCTGATGTTTGTTCTGCATGAGAGGCAACATCACGGATAGAACCTGCCATTTCTTCGGTCGCACTTGCCAGAGAATCAAGGTAAGTACGTTGCTCTGTTGACAGGTTCTCACTGTCTGCACTGCGGCGGCCCAGATCCGCTGACAGCTCCTCCATCAGTTGCGAAGCGCTCTTGATGGCTTTTACCAAACCATGTTCGCGGTCAGCGACATTGTCGACCGTGGTGGCGATAATGCTGAATTCATCGCGAACAGGGAAGAAGTTCATACGACTGGTGAGGTCGCCGTCAAGCATGCGCTGCAGAGCATGGTTCATGGTATACATGGCACCGCCAATAAAGCTCGACACGTAATGCAACGCCATCAAACCCAGAACAAACAACACAACCATCAATACCCAAGACGTTGCGCTGATTTGTGCCCAAAAACTGATGGTATCGGTTGGTGCATAGGATGCAGCAGCACCGTATGCGGAAGTTTGTTTAATACCGTTTTGAGCCAGCACACTTGCGGCTTCGGTGGCACTGATGTCGTAGTGAGACAACACTGCCGTCAGCGCTGCACTATGTTTTTCTTGTACCTGCGCAACTTGGGCTTCAGAAGCAGAGTAGAAAATTGAACCCGTTGCGACAGCAAGAGCAACAATGAAAACATAAAGTGCGTAGAATTTTTCTTTTAGACTGAGTTTGATAAGAAACTGGTCAACCCAGCGGAATGGAGTTTCTTTCATGGTGTGAGCTCCTCCAATAAATGTGAGCACATGCATATATACCGTATGGCATATTACACCGTTACATATGCATAACACTAATATAGGGATAGTGATAGATGTCACATATATGCGTCAAAGCTGTCGTTTCTGGTAAAGTTCAAGGTGTTGGGTTCAGGTTTCACACGGCTCATGAAGGCTTAAAGTTATCGCTGAGTGGTTATGCACGAAATGAGTCTGATGGAACAGTGACCGTTTTAATGTGTGGTGAAGAGAAGAATGTTGAGGCACTGCTGGCGTGGTTGGACAAAGGACCACCAACGGCGAATGTTACTGGGCTGATTCACGAACATGTCGATTGGCAGGCAATTGATGGCTTTTCTATTCAGTAGCCATACGAAAAGAGGAGCCATCAGGCTCCGCTTTTAAATGCACTTCACTGGCTTTGGCAAACCTGCGAGTTTGGTCGCTTGCTTTGCCGGGCCTTTAGGAAACAGCTTATACAGGTAGCGGCTGTTGCCTTTATCTGGACCATACTTTTGTTCCATCGACTTGACCAGCAGGCGAATAGCAGGGGAGGTGTTGAACTCTTTGTAAAAGTCCTGCACGAAATAAACCACTTCCCAATGCGCCTCAGTCAATTCGATGTTTTCCTGTTCAGCCAGCATCGGAACCAATTCTTCATGCCAATCGGCAAAATTTTTCAGATAACCCTGAGCATCGGTTTCGATTTGCTTACCGTTAAATTCCAACATGGATAACCTCGTACTTCGAACGCGCAAAGGATAATACCTAAACCGGTACAAAAAAAGGCTGAAACAAAAAAAGCTCCCGAAGGAGCTTTTTATCATCAAGCTGTTCGATTAATCATCGCCACCGAAAATGCCAAGCAGTTGCAGCAGGCTCAGGAACAGGTTGTAGATAGACACGTACAGGCTGATCGTCGCTGAGATGTAGTTAGTTTCACCGCCGCGAACAATTGACTGAGTAGTCAGCAGAATAACGCCTGTTGAGAACAGTACGAAGATACCGCTGATTGCTACTGACAGCATTGGCATTTGCAGGAAGATGTTAGCAATCATACCTACTACCAGTACAACAAAACCGGCCAACAGCATGCCGTTCAGGAACGACAGGTCACGTTTAGTGGTCAGTGCGTACGCTGAACACGCCATAAAGGTCAGCGCTGTGCCACCAAGTGCGGGAGCAATCGCCCAGCCCATGCCGGCGCCCACGTACATGTTCAGGATAGGGCCAAGGGTGTAACCAGTAAAACCTGTAAACAGGAAGGTAAACACCAAACCCATCGAGTTGTTCTTGTTCTTTTCAGTCAAGAACAGCAGACCGTAGAAACCAACCAGTGTGATGATGATGCCTGGGTAAGGCAGGTTCGCAGCCATTGATACGCCGGCTACAACAGCCGCCCATACCAGAGTCAGTGACAACAGAAAGTAGGTGTTACGCAGTACTTTGTTTGTCGCCAATACACTCTCTTGTGTTTGACTGGCTGAAACAAAACGTTCGTTCATAGGTTTCTCCCAATGGGGTACATATTTTGTTTATTACGACATTAATGGCGTCTTCGGCTTAATTTTTCAAGTCACAATTGTCGCACAAGTGATAATAATGCGGCTTAGCCTCTGAAAATACTAATATATCGTGCCACACCGTCGTATTCGAGTTTGTAAATGGATGTTAATAAGCCGCTACACTCAGTAAGTGTAGCGGCTTTTTATTAACAATTAGTGATGCAGGATTTGGCTGAGGAAGAGCTGAGTGCGGTCAGACTGCGGGTTGTTGAAGAATTCCTCTGGAACATTTTCTTCAATAATTTCACCGGCATCCATAAAGATAACGCGGTCTGCCACTTCTTTCGCAAAGCCCATTTCGTGCGTCACACACAGCATGGTCATGCCTTCTTCTGCCAGTTCAACCATAACATCGAGTACCTCACGAACCATTTCTGGGTCGAGTGCCGACGTTGGCTCGTCAAACAGCATCACGTTAGGGTTCATGCACAATGAACGGGCAATCGCTACACGCTGCTGCTGACCACCAGACAATTGTCCTGGGTACTTGTCAGCCTGCTCCGGGATTTTCACACGCTCGAGATACTTCATGGCGATCGCTTCTGCTTCGTCTTTCGGCATCTTCTTCACCCAAATAGGGGCAAGGGTGCAGTTTTCCAGAACAGTAAGGTGCGGAAAGAGGTTGAAGTGTTGGAAACACATTCCGACTTCTTTACGAACCGCTTCGATGTTTTTCAAATCGTCCGTCAATTCAGTGCCTGCAACAACGATGGAGCCTTGTTGATGCTCTTCAAGACGGTTGATGCAGCGAATCATGGTAGATTTGCCTGAGCCCGAAGGGCCACAAATAACGATTTTCTCGCCTTTCGCGACCGACAGGTTGATGTTTTTCAGTACATGAAACTGACCGTACCATTTGTTCATATCGGTCAGTTTGATAACAGGGGCGTCTTGTTGACTCATAAATACAATCCTTGTTCTTTATCGCTTGTGACCGGTATGAAGCTTGTTTTCCAGAAAGATACTGTATCGGGACATGCCGAAACAGAAGATCCAGAAAACGAGAGCAACGAACACGTAGCTTTCTGTTGCAAAACCGAGCCAGTTCGGGTCGGTATTAGCGGCCTGGCCGATACCTAGTACATCAAACATACCGATAATCAGAACCAGACTGGTGTCTTTAAACAGACCGATAAAGGTATTTACGATGGATGGAATCGTGATTTTGAGCGCCTGAGGAAGGATGATGAGATTCATCTTCTTCCAGTATGTGAGCCCCAGGGCATCAGCAGCTTCATACTGGCCTTTTGGAATTGCCTGAAGGCCACCACGCACCACCTCTGCCATGTATGCCGATGCAAACATGACCACACCAATCAGTGCGCGCACTAACTTGTTGGTTTCCGATTCACCCGACATGAACAATGGCAGCATCACCGACGCCATAAACAGAACGGTGATCAGTGGAACACCACGCCATACCTCGATGTAAACGGTAGAAAGGCTTCGGATGATAGGCATTTCTGAACGTCGGCCCAGTGCCAGCACAATACCGATAGGTAGTGAAATTACGATACCCACGATGGCAATGATCATAGTGATCAACAAGCCACCCCAAAGGTGCGTTTCCACTTTAGGCAGACCAGCCACATCACCAAACAGCAGAAAAACTGCCATGATGGGGAATGCCACCAAGAACAACAGCAGAATCCAACCGCGCTTCGGTGTCTTTTCGTAGACTAGCAGTGCCGTGAAAATAGCCAGAATCGCGTAAAAGAGTTTAGGGCGCCAGAGCTCTTCGCTTGGATAGAATCCAAACATGAATTGCTCAAAGCGAACATTAATGAACACCCAACAAGCCCCATCGCTTGTACAGTCTTCGCGTGTTGTTCCCACCCAATCAGAATTTAAAAACGCCCAATCAAACACGGCCCACAACGTCATCAAGGCGATATAAGCCAACACAATTGTCATGAGTGAGTTGAGTGGAGAAGAGAACAGGTTTTTTCTCAGCCAACCGACCGCACCTACCGTATTCGGTGGTGGTGGCAGATCAGGTTGAAACTCATGTTTTCTTGTCATGGGTTACCTCTCAACCAGTGCCATCTTGGCGTTGTAAATATTCATCAGCAAGGACGTTAATAGGCTGAGAGTTAGATAAACCCCCATCGTCATAGCGATAATCTCGATAGCCTGACCTGTTTGGTTCAAGGTCGTACCCGCAAACACTGACACCAGATCCGGATAACCAATAGCCATCGCGAGTGATGAGTTCTTTGTCAGGTTCAGGTATTGGCTGGTCAGAGGTGGGATGATGATACGCATCGCTTGCGGGATAATAACCAATCGCAGTGTTTTACCGCGCGGTAAGCCCAATGCCATCGCAGCTTCTGTTTGTCCATGGCTCACAGCATTGATACCGGAGCGGACGATCTCTGCAATAAAAGAGGCCGTGTAAATAGACAATGCGAGTGTTAACGCCGCTAATTCGGGGATAATGGAAATCCCTCCGCGGAAGTTAAACCCTTTGAGCTCTGGGTATTCCAGTGATACCGGCATACCTGCAACGAAGAACGCTATCAGCGGTAATCCGATGAAGGCTGCCAATGAAATGGTAAATACCGGCGTTTGCTCACCTGTTGTTTCCTGTTTGCGTTTTGCCCATTTGGCCAGAACAAAGCTGAAAACCAGCGCAGCAGCTAACGCAACAAAGATGATGGTGGAACCTTCCTCAAAGACGGGACGGGTAAAGAACATACCTCGAACGTTAAGGAAGAACGATTCACCAATACTGATACTTTCTCTTGGGGAAGGCAGGGCTTGAAGAACCGCGAAATACCAGAAGAAAATTTGCAGAAGTAGCGGAATATTTCGGAAGATTTCAATATACACCGCAGCAAAACGGCTTAGCAGCCAGTTGTTCGATAGTCTCGCAATACCCATCAGAAACCCGATGATGGTTGCGAAGACGATACCGAGTACGGAGACCAACGCGGTATTTAACAGGCCAACAAAAAAGGTTCGGCCGTAAGAGTACGTTTCATCATACTCAATCAGCGTCAAACCAATCCCAAATCCCGCTTCCTGTGTTAAGAAGCCAAAACCGGTCGCAATACCACGAGACTCAAGGTTAGTCAGGGCATTGTTCACGATGGTGTAGACAAAAAACACCAGCGCAATAATAGCTACGGCTTGGAAAACAACAGAGCGAAACGTTGGATTGTAAATGATGCTTTGCTTTTTCTCTGGACGAGCGACCGATCCAGAGTTCAGCGCATTATCTTTAGATGCCATACATCTGCACCTCTATCCTTATACGGTAATTCTGGGGCACAGAAAACTGTGCCCCAGCATACGTTTACAAAACGAACGACTTATTAGCGGATAGGTGGCGCATACAGGATGCCGCCGTCAGTCCATAGCGCATTCACACCACGTGAAATTTGCAGTGGAGAGTCAGAGCCTACAGTGCGCTGGAAGCTCTCGTCGTAGTTACCCACTTGTTTGATAACCTGATAACCCCAGTCATCATTCAAGCCAAGGCCTTTACCTTTAGGACCGTCTTGGCCCAGGATACGGCGGATGTTTGGATCTTTAGAGTTAACCATCTCATCAACGTTCGCAGAAGTGATGTTGAACTCTTCACCATTGATCATGGTGTTCAGCGTCCACTTAGCAATATTGAACCAGTTGTCATCGCCTTGACGAACAACAGGACCCAGTGGCTCTTTAGAGATGATTTCAGGCAGTACCACAGCACTGTCAGGATCTGCCAGTTTGATACGTGACGCATACAGGCCAGACTGGTCGGTCGTCAGCGTGTCACAGCGGCCAGATTCGAAGCCTTTAACGGTCGCATCGTACGTATCGTAAACCACTGGCTTGAAGGACATGCCGTTAGAGCGGAAGTAGTCAGACAGGTTCAGCTCTGTCGTTGTACCTGATTGAACACATACCGAAGCACCGTCAAGTTCCAGTGCGCTTTTCACGCCCAGATCTTTTTTAACCATGAAGCCTTGGCCGTCATAGTAGTTAACGCCAACGAAGTTCAGGCCCAGTGTGCCGTCACGTTGAAGTGTCCAAGTGGTGTTACGGGAAAGCACGTCGATTTCACCAGATTGCAGCGCGGTGAAACGCTCTTTCGCTGTCAGAGGAACGAATTTAACTTTGCTCTTATCACCAAGTACTGCAGCAGCCATGGCTTGACAGAACTCAACGTCAATACCTTCCCACTCACCGTTAGCGTTAGGGTTAGAGAAACCTGGAAGACCGGTGCTCACACCACAGCTGATAACGCCTGCGTTCTTCACTTTCTCCAGAGTATTTTCACCTTGGGCAGAAGGAGCAGGAGCTTGTGCAGTACTCGCTTTTGCTTCAGACAGTTGCTTTTCTAAGGAAGCCACCTGCTTTTGAAGGTCGTCGATTTGCTTCTGACTTTCAGCGCTGTTACCACCGCTGTCACAGCCTGCAAGCAGTAGAGCTGAGAGCACTGCAAGCCCGAGTGTCGACTTTTTATTAACCATACCTATCAATCCTTTATTGGTTATTACTGGTTGTTACTCATGGACAAGGCTCATAAGAGGCAAGCAGCCTAAAAATGATGTGAACCTCGTAAAACCACTTAGAAGTTTTATTAACACAAAGTTAACAAAATTTAGTATAGGGGGAGAAAACATGGCTGCAAATTGAACAGGTTGGAGGTGTGATCTAGGCATTGATCTTCGAAGAAATGAGACATTTTTCAGGAGAAAATGTGAAGAAGTCTAACTCCTAACATGCTGTTTTTATGTAAATGAGAGGTAAAATTGTTTAACGAACAATCAACACGCAGCAACATCGCCATTACCTGATTGTTTTTTAGCGTTTAGTTTTGACTAGAATACTGTCTCAAGAATGATTAGATGTTTATGCACTTCCTCATACGGAAAACTACTTATTTAGTGATAACTGATTGAATATAGGTCAAGAGCTGGTGGTGATATGCGCATGGTGGCGTAAATGTATGCATTCGAACCAAAATGCATAAATAATGGGTTTACACGATGCAATGTGCACATTAGTATACGCAGCACTTACGGAGAGATGGCTGAGTGGTTGAAAGCACCGGTCTTGAAAACCGGCATACGTTAATAGCGTATCTAGGGTTCAAATCCCTATCTCTCCGCCAAATAAGATTAAGCCCGCTCACTGAGCGGGCTTTTTCGTATTTGAAATAAACCTGTGTAGATAGGGATGCAGAACCCTAGACCCTAGGTTCAGCCGAGCGAAGCGAGACAACGTTGCCCGGCGAAGCCGAGGAGGCAACGGCCCGAAGGGAAGGGCGCGAAGCGACCGCATAAATCCCTATCTCTCCGCCAAATAAGATTAAGCCCGCTCACTGAGCGGGCTTTTTCGTTCCTACTAGGATCGTTTCGACTTCAACAATTAGCGATACAGAAACAGCTTTTTGCTTGCGATGGTAAGTTGCGCCAACTGTCTCGCGAGTTCGCGATTCAACCAAAGGTAACCGTAATAACTGATGTCACTGGCGTCATCATCGTCGGACAATTGATGTTTGGGTTTGAGGCTCATCAGGAGCAAGGAGTTTGTATCCAAGATATCGACTTCACGGTTCACCAAGCCATCTCTCAACGCATCAAATTTTGATGCTAACTCTTCTTTAGCGGCTTTTAATCCATGAAGATCGCCAATCTTCTCTTTCCCTTGTTGGCTATCCCAGTGTGTGCTGATCAAGGTTTCCAAGTCGGTATAAATGCGTTTTTCTATGGATAGAATAGAGGCCAAGACGGGCTTTAAGGGACCCGATTCTCTCGCAGCATGTGGCAGTAAGCCTTGCTGTTTCTCAATCAGGTCAGACAGTGAATTGGCATTTTGTGGGACAAATGTGTTGTCTGACATGGTTTCATTGTGTTGATGGTAAAACTGACCGCATTGATGGCAAAAGGATTCAAGTAGATAGGTGAATTGATCAGTAGCTCTTGCTGGAAAAACATAAAGACTGGCGAGAATCGACAATACTGCTGACCAAACAACGTTGAGAATACGCCAGCCTGCGGCTTCAAAATCGGCTGGGCCACCACCTGCGACGATCACTATGGTTATCGCTGCCATGAGCGCAGCGTAAGCGTATCTCTCTTGCGTGAAGTACATAGTGCCGATGAGTAGGCCAATAAAAGCGAGGTGATGTGTCCAATGATATTGCGGAGGAATGAGGAAAAGGGCCAACCCTACAGCGGCTCCAGCGACCGTGCCCCAAATCCTTTGGTTTGCTTTGGATATCACACCACCGACAAAGGGAATTGCGCCGAGTATGGTGACGGCGGTGATCAGTGCCCAGTAACCATAAGGAAGGTTGAACTGCCTGACAATCACGAGGATTAATCCCATTACCAAGGCGACCCTCAGCATATAAAGCAGTCGTGAATGTTGAATCGCAAAACTGCGGTAATGGGACATAGCGAAAGGCGCTGGAAGAATGATGCAGAAAGCTTATTCACAGACGTGCAAATTTGCTTTTCTAATAGTGCGACAGTCAGGAATAGAAAAATCCCCGCAAGAAGCGGGGATTGTGTTAACCGATGAACGTCAGTGTGGTTTGTAGAATGATCAGGTTGACGATATCAATAAAGAACGCGCCCACAATCGGCACCACCATAAAAGCTTGTGGAGATGGGCCGAAGCGGTTTACCACTGAACCCATATTCATCACCGCCGTCGGTGTCGCACCAAGACCAAAACCACAATGTCCACTGGAGATAACCGCGGCATCATAGTTTCTACCCATCACACGATATGTGACGAAGTAAGAAAACAGCGCCAGCATCAAAGACTGCACCATCAGAATCGCCAGGAATGGCAGCGCCAGGTCGAGAATATTCCAAAGTTTCAGGCTCATTAGCGCCATAGCAAGGAACAGTGCCAGTGAAACCGTACCCAGTATATCGACGGTTTCCACATCGAGTTTTTCTACTTTCGTCACTTCGAGAACGTTGGTAATGACTACGCCGATAAACAGGGCATAAACAAAGTCAGGGATCATCAGCCAGCTGATTTCAAAACTGCTGACCCATTGCTCGAGATACTTTGCACCTGTCACACAGATCAACAATACAAACAGGGTTTCGATAACCTTCTTCGCAGTGACTTTATCCTGTTCATTCTCGTTGTAAGTGACCAGTTCAGGGAATTGTTCATGGGTATTGTTGGTGTTGCCGTACTGGGATTTGAGTTTGTTCTTTTCAACCAGACGTTGAGCAACCGGGCTGCCAATAATGCCGCCCATCACCAAGCCAAAAGTGGCGGAAGCCATGGCAATCTCGAGGACATTCTCCAAGCCATAAACATCCTGGAAGGTTTGAGACCAAGCTGCACCCGTACCATGACCGCCCGAAAGGGTAATGGAACCGGCAATTAAGCCCATCAGCGGATCGAGCCCCAGCGCTGTTGCCATCGAGATACCAATGCCGTTCTGCAGCACGATATACAGCGAAGCAACACCGAGGAAAATAAAGACCTTTGCGCCGCCTTTCAGTAGCTGGGTATAGTTCGCCGCCAGTCCAACAGTTGCAAAGAACATCAGCATAAAGGTGTGTTGTAGCGGAAGGTGAAATTCCAGCTCAATGCCATTGAAGTGCAGCGCAGTAATTGCGCCAGCCACCACCAAGCCACCGACAATGGGTTCAGGGATGTTGAACTTCTTAAATACGGATACGCGGGCGTTAATAAAGTGTCCAAGGAAGAGCACGAAAATTGCAATCAGGAAGGATTCTAGTGCGCCCACGGAAATGAGTTGATTCATAAAGCCTCTGTGTTCTCATCATCGTCCGTAATGAGTGAGAGTCTTCGTTCTAGCGCGCTTTGGAGAGAGTATTCGACTATATCTGGTGGCGGTATCCATAACCGCAAGCGCTAGCCAGCTTAAAACAGGGCGACGTTATCTCATATTGTTGAATAGAATGACAAGTCTATCCGAGAAAATATTCACACCCCTCCACAAGCAATGAGAACGTGCCGCTACGCCATGTTGACGTTGTCAGAAAAAGCCGGGCGATGTTGAAATTTGAGCCCGGCTTAATAACGTCTTGAGTCAATTAATGTTTATGAGGAATAAGGCCTGCAATCATCATGGTATGAGATGCTAGCTTTTGGCATTTGGTCGAGCTGGCGCAGCTTTCTAAGGCTGTTTTGTCACTGGCTTTGGTGTAGATAATTTTGCCGTTTTTAATCGTCGTCATCACAGAGATGTTCGCCAGTTTCATTGGATCGATAGTTAGCGGATTATCTGAGAGGAAAACGAGGTCGGCGACCTTGCCAACTTCAATCGATCCCTTAGTGTCTTCTTCGAAATGCTGATACGCAGACCAGATGGTTTGTGCTTTGAGCGCTGTCATGGCGGACACGCGTTGATCTTTACCCAAAATACGGCCACTGCGGGTTATTCGGTTGACCGTGGCAGAGTAAACCCGCATCGAGTCAGGAAAGGCGACAGGCGCATCATGGTGCGACGTGAAAATCATGCCTCTATCCAGTGCCCAGCCCGTTGGGGAAATGTTCTCAGCACGTTCATCACCCAACACGGATTGTGCATGCCAGTCTCCCCAATAGAAGGTGTGCATAGGGAAAAACGAGGGAATCACGTTGAGGTCTTTGAAGGCTTGAACCTGATCTTCACGAGCAGTTTGCGCGTGAATAGCCACGAATCGACGTTCTTTTGCTCCGTATTTGGCCGTTGCACTCTTCACAGCGCGGATGTATTGGTCAATCGATGCATCACCATTAGCGTGGGTTAGTAGTTGCCAGCCATTTTCCATCGCCATGCCGACATATTTCTCCGCTTCTTCGTCAGACATGATGGGATAGCCGCGGTATTCAGCACTTTGGCCTTCAGGGGGGATTAGGTATGGCTTGGTCAACCAAGCCGTCTTTCCTTGCGGAGAGCCATCCAGTGTCAGTTTCACGCCACCGAGGCGAAAACCGTTGGTGTAGCTATTGCTGAGGTAAGGTGCTGTGAGGGTGTCAGTGCCGAGTTGAATGTCGGTGTAGGCCACTACATCAATAGGAAGCGGCTCTTGCTGGGCAATCTCGTACATGGTTTTGACACTGTCAGACATGGAACGGCCTTCCTGCGCCGTGGTGTACCCATACTTGGCGTACAAATCCATCCCTGCGCGGAATAGCATCTCATTTTCGTCTGGGCTGATTTGCGTGAACAGTGGTATCAGAGCGCCAAAGAAAGCGGACTCTTCCAGCACACCATTGGGTTCATCACTGTCTTTCACACGTCGAATCACGCCACCTGGTGGGTTCTTGCTGGTCGCCGTCAGTTTCATCATCTCCAGCGCTTTGCTGTTCATGACACCGATATGACCGGATTGGTGAATGATCAGGATAGGAACGTCGGTCGATACTTTATCCAGGTCAAAGCGGGTTGGGTGAATTTGCTCTTTGAGCTGGGAATCGTCGTAGCCAAAGCCAATGATAAAGTCCTGCGCTTTGTTGACGGGGACTTCAGCCCACTTTCTTAGGGCTTGTTGAAGGCTCGCGATATCGGTCACAGGGCCATCGGGTGGTGACAACAAATTGGCTGATACGGCCTGTAAGCCTGTGTTCATTACATGGCCGTGAGCATCAATAAAGCCGGGGATCATGGTCAAACCTTTTAAATCCACCACTTTGGTTCTGTCACCCTTCAGCCTGAGGATTTCTTCTGCTTCCCCTACGGCGAGTATTTTTCCGTTTAGGATGGCAACAGCCTCCGCCTCGGGTTGTTTATCATTGACCGTAATGACCTGAGCGTTGTGGTAAATGGTGTCAGCAAAAGGTTTTGGTGGGCTGGTAGCGAAGATTGGAGCAGAAACAAACAGCGCTGAAAGGGCAGCGATTGAAGCTTTCATGGAGACTCCTCGGGAAAACAAGACGGGCCAAGCCCGTCTGTGATTCAGTGCGTTATGAACCTGATTGGAATCAGTGTATGCCGTGTTTATCCCAAAAGTCGTCCAGATTTTGCATCATTTCCTTCTTACGTTCTTCGGAGACGAAAGAAGCTTCAATGGCATTTCGGGTAAATTGTGCCAGCTGCTGAGGGCTTGGAGATAAAGCATTATTAAGGGCAATAAAATTGTCCGTCATATATCCACCGAAAAAGGCGGGATCATCGGAATTGACGGTCACGCAGAGCCCCTGATTCAGTAGGTTGAGGATGTTGTGGTCTGCCATCTTGTCAAACACGCGAAGCTTAATGTTCGAGAGTGGGCAGACAGTGAGAGGCATTCTAGATATCGCCAACTCTTTTACCAGCTCGGGGTCCTCGCTGCTTTTCACACCATGATCAATGCGGCTAACATGCAAAAGGTTAATTGCATCTCTGATGTTACTCGGAGGGCCTTCTTCCCCTGCATGCGCGACAGTTTTCAATCCCAGCGCTCGCGCTTCAGCAAATACACGTTGGAATTTCTCCGGTGGATGACCAAGCTCGGAGGAATCTAACCCCACTCCGACTAGACGCTTCAGGTGAGGTTTCGCCATTTCAAGCGTTTCGAAAGCTGCTTCTTCGGAAAGGTGGCGGAGGAAACACATGATCAGCTGGCTTGTAATGCCAAGTTCTTTCTCTCCTTGGCGAAGGGCGTGATAGATCCCGTTGATAGCCGTATCGAATGCGATCCCGCGGTCGGTGTGGGTCTGAGGGTCAAAGAAGATTTCTGTATGCATGACATTATCGGCTTTACAACGCAGCAGGTACGCCCAGGTCAGGTCGAAGAAATCACGTTCAGTGATAAGAACATTGGCCCCTTGGTAGTAAATATCGAGGAAGGACTGCAGGTTATGGAACTGGTAGGCGTTGCGGGCTTCATCAACACTTGTATAGGGCGTGGAAATGCCGTTTCTTTCTGCGAGTTCAAACATCAACTCGGGTTCAAGTGAGCCTTCAATATGCAGATGCAACTCCACCTTCGGCAAGCATCGGATAAACTTTTCCATCGTCTTCTCCCTGTTCGTAACTTATTGAAAGGTATATATCGGTAGGGCAAATTTTTGAGAATGGAATGCTGTATGGATCTAAACTAGTTGGTGTTGACTCATCGGTCAAATTTTGGAATTCGCAATACGGTAGCTTGTCATAAGTTCACAAAAATGCCGCCACTGTCAGGCGGCATTTTCGCATGGAAAGGAAGCTTAACCAATGAACTTAGTCATAAAGTTCTGAACGTTGCTCAGGCTCGAAATTGCCATGATGACAACAATCGCCGCACCTGTCAGGGTCAGGTAAACCGGGTGTTTGTAATCACCCACGATGTCTTTACGACGTGTCGCAGTCAGCACAAACCCCAATACCACAGGCAGGATGATGCTGTTTACCAAGCCAGCAAGTATCAGTAGCAGGATTGGCATGTTCATCAGCACGGTACCAACGCTGGTAATGATGATGAAGCCACAGCACCAGGCTTTTTCGTTGCGCGCAACCACAGGGAACAGTGTTTTGATCAGTGAGATCGCCATGTAGGAGTTACCCACCACCGACGTGATAGACGCGACGAACAGCACCAGACCAAAGATAAAGTAACCTACTTCGCCCGCGCCTTGACGAAACGCGTCTGCGGCTGGGTTTGCAGTGTCCAGCACTGCACCAGCAGCAATCACACCAAACACGGCCATGAAAAGCAGAATGCGGATAACGACAGCGATGGAGATACCTGCCCAGGCAGCTTTGTTGATGTGCTCAACGTTCTCTTGTCCTTGCAGGCCGATATCAACCAAACGTTGTGCACCGGTGTAGTAACCTCCCACCGCGCCACCAACAATTGTCAGGGTCGGAAGCAAAAGGCTGCCTATATCTGTTGGCATCACCGCTGCCGATAAGGTTTCCCCCATAGGTGGAAGGCTGGTCATGGCCACGTAGGCGATCAACACAATCATGAAGAGGCCAAGGTAGCGCGCCATCTGATCCATACGTTTTGATGCGTTATGAACGACAAACAACAGACAGCCTACAAGACCGGTAAACAATGCACCCCAAGTGGTATCCACACCCGTCAGCACGTTGATGCCAAGCGCTGCACCACTGACGTTACCGAAGTTGAATGCCACGGCACCTAACGCCAACAGAATACCGATGAAGTAGCCTGCACCCGGCGCGATTTTGTTCGCGATATCTTGGATACGAAGGCCTGAAACGCCCACGATTCGCCACAGGTTCATCACGATACCGAAGGTGATAAACATGGAGGCAAACACTGGGAAAGCCATGTCAATTTTGTAGATGTTGGTGAAAACAGCGGTTTGTGTCAGAAAGCCGGGGCCAACTGAAGTGGTAGCCATTAAGAATGCGACACTGAAAATGGCTTTGGATTGCCAGTTGGCGTTGAGTTGGGTGTGTGCTTTTGCGGTCATGCCGGGTTCCGATTTTGTTGTCTTCCTATTTATTAAAAAAAGAAAAACAACTGACCGGGATCAGCTGATAGAGAGCCGTTAAGCTCTTGAAAAGACGGGCCTTGGTAAGCTCTCTTTTTGCTGGGCGCGGATGTTAATGGCAACCCACTTTCAAGTCAATCACTAAACCGCAAATAGTTTGTGGTTTTTTCATCTTAGTTTTCAATGGTGACTTTTGTGACCAGAAATGGATTCGGGCATACCTAATTCTTTATGCATATGGTACCTTAATAAAAAATGACGAAACGTCAAAAATCATAAGAGAGGATAAATCATGGATGGAATACCCAGTTTCACTGAGCTTTATCGTTATTCGGATAATGCCTACTTTGCAGATAACTACACCAAAGAAATAGATTATCAGGGCGAATCTGCCATGGAGGTTTATCTCCGGGTGATGAACAGCACTCCGGATTGGGTGAACAAGCTGATGAAAATCCGCAATGAAGTGGTTTCTAGAATGGGCTTGAAACATCTTGGTAATCTCGATGACTTTTACCCCAAGAAAACGGCGGATGACTATCAGGTGGGCGATAAAGTCGGCATTTTCGAAATGATCTACAAATCGCACTCAGAAGTGATCATGGAAGACAGGGATAAACATCTGGACGTAAAGTTGTCATTCTTTGTTGAACCTCACGGTGACAAAGCCTTGGTGACGGCAAGTTCTGTTGTTCACGTGAAAAACACCTTCGGCAAGGTATATATGTTCTTTGTTGGGCCCGTACACAAAATTATCGTGCCAGCGACACTCAAGAAGCTATGATGTGAAAATTGATACGAAGCATAATATCTTTCAAGCCATCTATTGGTTATCAGGGTATGCGTTGTGCTTCGATTCCTTCCTTCACTAAAACACTTTTCGCTAGTTGTTGCTTTAGCGCTTTTCTTCGGCTCAGTAACAAGCTCTCACGCTTTAACTCCTGAAAGCTGTGATATTGAAGTCTCTGATCTCAACCTGCGCTATGACAATCGTCTCGATTACCAAAACAAAAACGTCCCTACCGATTTCTTCCTATTGGTTTACTCCAATTCGCCGGGCTTTTGTAAAGCCATGGAACGAAAAGGCCGTGAGGCGTCTGTGCAGTTTCAGTGTGACTCTGGGAATGACTTCGGTTGGGTGGTTCATGGTCTTTGGGGAGAGTCAGAAAAGGCTTATAAGTCAGGCAACAATAAAGGGCACCCTCGATTCTGCAAGGGCGACTTAGCGCCATTGCCGTTGGAAACTATCAAGCCATATCTGTGTATGAGCCCGGGCACGCGCCTGCTGCAAGGGCAGTGGGAAAAACATGGTGCGTGCGACTTTGAAACAGCAGAAGCGTATTTCGACAAGACGCTCGAACTTGCCAGCCAATTCAAGCTGCCGCCTGCTGACTTGAACGCCAAGAAAGCAATTCGCTGGATGCGTGATAACAATGCAGAGCTAAAGAACACCTGGCTGCATCAAAGCCGTCATGAGTTTGGTATCTGTTTCGACAAAAACTTCAACCTCATGTCCTGCCCGAGAAAACGCTAAACGGGCTTTTCGGCGGCATCGCTATCGTCGGCTATGTAGTTGGCTTTAGCGATGTCGTCGAGCAACTCATTAATCTTCTCTGCTTCTTCAACCGAGGCTCCATCTAACAACGCTTCCTGCAATAGGTTGTTAATCCGCTCTTTCCTCAAAATAAACAGGTCATGCAGTGAATAAGCGACTTCCAAGCGCCGTTTAGGGAACTGCTCAATCAAGTGGCGTAGCATGTCACCACCTTTTTTCGGATAGGCGAGCACGATGTTTTTCGCAACGTCATGTGCATTCAGCGAAGAGCCTTGTAGAGCAAGTTTAATCAAGATGCCTGGGTCTGACGGATTCTGACCAAGCGCTGCAATCAGAAGTTTTAGCTCCGGGTTGGCTTTGTCGATGTCTTTGAAATCCATCATTGGGTCATAATCACTCGAACTCCCCATAGGTTGCACGTTGACCTTGAAGGAAGAGGCCGCTGGCAAGGTTTCTGTGCGAACAAATAGCTTGCGTGCCATCAGGAAGACAAAGACGAAAATATGAACCGTAATGATGTAATAGTAGAGCCAGACGACGTCGAACTCATTCATCAGGAAACTCGCCACAATCGGCCCAATCACACCACCGACGCCTAGCAATATTTGCATAGTACTGGTGGCAGGCATGGCTTCTTTTTGTTCAATGTGGTCAAACACCTGAGTAACAGCAAGCGGGAAAAGTGCCACGCCTGAACCGCCTGATACCCAAAACAGCACGGCCAACAATTCGATCGGATAAGGGTAAAAGTTATCAAGCACTATCAAGCTGTTGCTGATGATCCCCATAAACATGAGACCTGATGCCACGACACGTTTGTCGTAGCGATCGGCCAGCCACCCGGTTGGAAACTGAGTGAGCAAACCGCCCATTTGGTAAGAACCCAGGATCAGTGATAGCCAGATACCTGAGATCCCTTTGCTGTAAGCGTAAAGAGAGATAAGTGAAACGCTGGCTGCATTAATCAACCCGGCACAGAAACAAGCGAGCGTGCCTGAAGGGGAGTATTGCCAGAGCTTTTTAAGAGAAATCGGTGTCGCGCGTTTGGGCAATTCCGGTGCCGGTAACCGGCTCATTGACATGATGATGAGGGAAACACAAAGGAATACCGAAATCACCCCAAACAGCCGTGGGTCGTTTTCGTTAAATGCGCTGAAAAGAAAGGGAGCGGTACCGAATCCAATCGCAAAACAGATCTGGTAGGTGCCGTAAACACGGCCTCGGTTACTTCGGTCACTCAGTACATTGAGCCAACTTTCCAGTGTGATGAATGACGTGACATAGCAGAAGCCTGCAATCGCGCGCAGTGCGGCGGTAACAACAATATCGGTCGTGTAGCTATGAACAACAGACACAATAGACAGGGTTGCTGCCATTGAGGCAAATGCGCGAATGTGTCCGGCACGGAGCACTGCACGGGAACCAAACAACCCTGCACAAATTGCGCCTACAGCAAACATACTCATTGCCAGACCAATATCGGCTGTCGGGTAGCCGTTTTCCTTCATGCGGATAGGTAGCATGACGAAAAAGAGGTTGTGGCTGATAGCAAACCCAAATATCGTGAAGAGTATGGGTCGTATCCGTATGAATATATTCGCTTTCATGTCCGTATATGCCGAGTAGTGCCAGCTCCAAGAAAGAA
The DNA here is from genome assembly GCF_000973155.1 of Grimontia sp. AD028. Taxonomy (NCBI): domain Bacteria; kingdom Pseudomonadati; phylum Pseudomonadota; class Gammaproteobacteria; order Vibrionales; family Vibrionaceae; genus Grimontia; species Grimontia sp. AD028. Next base: position 24,423 of record NZ_LASY01000096.1, read on the forward strand.
TGATTGGAGCTTTGTTATGCGTGGTTTAAAGAGCAAAAAATGAAGTTTTTATGAGGGTTTTCTATCAAACCGGCTCTGAGCTTCAAAAATGCGTGTTAGCCTAAAAATGTTACCACTGAGAGTACGTGGAAATGAGAGAACTCAAAGGCTTTCACTGCTGGCTCTCGTAAATCCGACATGTTTCTTATTCATGAATGAGTATGGTCTAGTTTTGCTAAATCTGAGGGAATGAATCATGGAAAGATTTCGCGTATCCAACCAATTAGAGCACATGAATATCGACCTCATTCATCAGGTGATATCAGCGTCCTACTGGGCGAAAGGCATTCCAAAGGCGACGTTAGAAAAGGCATTGGCACATTCTCTCTGTTTTGGAGTGTTTGATGAAAACGACACGCAGGTAGCGTTTGCCAGGATGATCACTGACCGGGCGACGTTTGCCTATCTGGGAGATGTATTTGTGGTCGAAGAGCGTCAAGGGGAAGGCATTGCCAGAGTATTGATGGACAGCATTGTGGCACATCCGGACCTTATAGGTCTTCGTCGGACCATGTTGGCAACCCGTGATGCACATGGGTTATATGAAAAGTATGGTTTTACGCCGATTGCCAATCCTGACTCATTAATGCAGATATGGCACCCAGACATATATAAATGAAACGCGATCAGGGATTACTAATATTCTGAAGTGCACGAGTTTAAAGGAATAAGGATGACAGCGATAAGAAAATTCAAACAGGAAGATAAATATGACGTATTTAAAATATTCTTAGCGGAAGAACAAGTCAAATTTACAGCGCCACCAGAAAATTTCATCAGTGATGTTGATGAAAACATTACTCGATTTCTGATTGTCCAAGACGATGTCATTGTTGGCTACTTCAAAATTGATAGTGCTTTTAATTCTGAAATCGTTAGCGATGGGAATACAGGGGTAGGGCTTCGAAGTTTTGCTATTGATTGTCGCTACCAAGGAAAGGGGATCGGTAAAAAGGCGGTCTCATTATTGGCAGACTCTATCTCCCTTGAGTTCCCTGACGTCTCTTGGCTCTATCTGACGGTGAATTGTAAAAACATGGTTGCTTATCAGACATACCTTAAAGGGGGCTTTGAAGATACAGGATCACTGTATCACGGTGGTCCTGTGGGACCTCAACATGTGATGAGGATGAAGTTGCATAAATAAAGCCACTGAAACAGACATCCATTCAGTCTTTGTCCGAATCGGTAGACGGCAATAAACTGAATACATTTATTGATAGATTGAATTTAAATGCTCTTGTATGTTTATCTATTCTGTTGAACTTGTCAGTTAATACTATTGGATGCTGTTTCTTGTTTAAATAAATAACTAGAATCACTCGCTAATTTTATTCCTTTACACCCTTATCTCATTTTGAAAACTTTGACTGTGGAATGAGCATTATATTTTTATTGTTGGCCATACTTCTTCTTCTTAATAAATTGTGATTTTCCTTCCTTTAATAAAGTTTCAATAAAATGAATTTCTGGCAGATTAATGAGCTGGGTGTTTGACTGAACTCGTCAATTAAAAAGGACGACAAAATGAAAACATTCAACGTTAGTACAAAGAAAGTGTTAGTGGTGGCAATGAGTGCCGCATTACTGACGGGCTTTGCGGGCTGTGAAGACCCAAGATGGGTGGCGAACAAAGTCAGCAAAGCAATGAAAGAGAAAAACTTGTTTGACCATCTTGAGGCGCTCGAAGCAGCTGCCATTCCAACACCAGATGGCAATTCTATTACCCGTGCAGCGGGCACCGATGGTTATGCAAATTCTGCTGACTACATTAAGCAGACGCTGGAAAAACATGGCTACGAGGTGACACTGCAGGAGTTTGATTTCCGCAGTTGGGTTGAACTTGATGGCACGACCCTCAGCGTTAATGGGCAACAACTTGTGCATGTCCGTGATGCGACAGATGACATTCCAGCAGATTACGCCGCCATGTCCTATTCTGGCAGTTCAGATGGTGCAATCAGCGCCGACATTGCTTTTGTGACTCCCGATTTTGATTTTGAATCACCAGATTATGACGACACCGATGGCTGTGAAGCATCGGATTTTGACGGCGTCGATGTGACAGGCAAAGTTGCAGTTATTCAACGTGGTGGCTGTACGTTTGATTCAAAAGTGGTCAACGCCGAAAATGCTGGTGCGGTCGGTGTTATCGTATTTAACCAGGGTAACAACGATGGTCGTAAGAGCGTGGTGAATGGTACTTTGGGTAGCGACTCAGAAGCCACCATTCCAGCGTTTGGAGCACGTTATGACCTCGGTAAAGAATGGTATGACGCGTTGGAGTCAGGTGCGATTACCGCAGCACTTTCTGTTCAAACCGAAGACGAAATTGTGGTGACGGAAAACTTATTGGCTGAAACCAAAGCAGGCGACCCAGATCAGATTGTCATGGTTGGTGCGCATTTGGACTCAGTACAAGAAGGGCCTGGTATTCAAGACAATGGTTCAGGTTCAGCTGCGATTCTTGAATACGCTATCCGCCTTAAGAAGAAAATGAAGCGACTGCCAGTCACCCAGAAAAACAAAGTACGCTTTGCTTGGTGGGCGGCAGAAGAAGCGGGTCTTGTTGGTTCTGAATATTACACCGGAGAAGTATTCGGAGCCTACTACGCGGATGCGCAAGCACAAATCATGGAAGAGTTGGGTATCACGGATCCAAGCGAACTGACTGATGAGCAGTATGAGCTTATCGAAGCACGTTATCTGGAAATTAATCCGATTAAGATGTACCTCAACTTCGATATGATCGCGTCTCCAAACTACATCTACGGTGTGATGGATGGCGACTTGTCAGACACCAAAGACAGCCCTGATAACGCTTACCCAGGCGACTTTGAGCCACCAGAAGGCACAGGCCATATTGAAGGTTTGTTCAACGAATTCTTCAATGACAATGACGAGACCACAGTACCTCAAGCCTTGTCAAAACGTTCAGACTATTCTGGCTTTGCTGATTGGGGTATCGCATTTGGTGGCTTGTTCACTGGTGCAGAGAAAACCAAATCAGCCGAAGAAGTTGAGCAGTTTGGCGGTGAAGTAGATGTTGCCTATGACAAGTGTTATCACCAAGCGTGTGATGACGTGAACAACGTGAACAGTATTGCGATGGAAATGAACTCTCGCGCACTGGCTTACGTGGCAACCTTCTATGCGATGAGTGAAGATTTGTATGCTGATGATAAGAACCAGCAAGACGCAGCTCCTGAGCAGCGCACATTGCTGAGGACACTGGCAGTTCATGATGACCATGAGCACGAACATCGTATCGGGGAGAAGATCAAGTCAGCCTCACGTGAAGTGGCAGACCACGGACACTTCCACGGCGACTTCGACCAAGATCGTAAGTAACCATGAAACCTAAATAGCAAGGGAGCCAGATGGCTTAATGCCGATCAGTTA
>NZ_LASY01000097.1:0-22400 GCF_000973155.1 Grimontia sp. AD028
AAGCCCGCAATTGCGGGCTTTTTCTTCAGTACTCTCCGGCGCTCAACTTCTGTTGCGCTTCAGAAACGGTTATTCGCCCAAACAATATATCCATCATGGCCTGAATACGTTTGTTGTCATCACCATACTTAGAGAATGTAGCGTGGTTCGGCGCTTTAAATTCTACTTCTCCCACTTGGGCATCATTCTTGTAGGCTTTGATTTTCGCATCAGCAACAAAGGTTCGGATATCCCAACTCCAGCGGGAGATATATGTCAGGGTCAGTTCACTTGGATCAGGCGTGGTATTGGGTTTCGCCACTTTGCACTTTTTGCCTTCATCCATGCACCACGTCAGCATGTTATCGAGAAACACACTGCGGGTCGCTGGGTGCTCTACGATGGTAACCTCGGTGCTTTGATTCGCTTCGCTGATTGGCGTCGCTGTGTATTTAGGACCAGAGCAACCTGTGATGAAAACGCCAACTAGGATGATAAACAACAATCTTGCGGTCATTTTTCTTGCCTCTGCTAAAAACGAAAGGCCCGCTTGTTTGCAGGCCGTTCATGTGGATTATTTATTTCGTGTCACTTGTTACTTAACTTCTTTCGTAAACCACTCGGCCTTCGAAGATGGTGGTTTCGACTTGAGTATCACGAATTGTATCTGGTTCTACTTTCAGCGGGTTGCGGTCGATAACAATCATGTCAGCACGCTTACCTGGTTCCAACGAACCTGTCATGTCGTCTACACCAAACTGAATAGCTCCGTTGATAGTATAAGCTTCCAGTGCCTGCTGAACCGTGATCGCTTCAGAAGGGTTGAGTAAATTCCCGTCTTCTGTCACTCGGGTCACCGATGTTTCAATGCCCAACCAAGGCAATGCCGGCGTTACAGGCGCATCATTGTGGAGGCTGACTGGCAAACCCGCTTCAAACGCTGTGTTAACACGGAACATGTATTCCTGAGCATGCTTCAGGAAGTACTGGTTCATGATTTGACCGCCCGCCCAGTAGGTATGGCCGATAATAAAGGTCGGGTCTACACCCAGCTCAGCCATGCGTGTATATTGCTCTGGCGTTGAGATAGACAGGTGAATCGCCTGACCCTTGAAGTTGGTGTCATCAATGCCTTCAGCTTTTGCACGCTCACGTGCATATTCCACCGCGTTTAGACCCATTTCGAGACTGAGATTGCCATTCGCATGGAATGAGTAGTTCACACCGTTCAGCACAGAGTTCCATGCCACATCGTTAAACATTTCCTGCGTGCCCCAAGGCGCCAGTTTGTTGTGCTTGTAGGCATCGTTCTGGTATTCCAGATCCGTGTAAATGTTGCCGCCGTGTACTGCGCCATCCAGCCACATCTTGGTCTGGCTGATCCAAACCTTGTCAGTTTCGAAATCCGCGCGGTTGCTCAGGATATCCAGATAGCCATCTGCATTGGTTACGCCAACAGCGACACGGACATTAAAGTTTTCATCCAAAGACGCTTCAGACAGAACTTTCAGGTTATCAACGTTATCGGCACCAATATCAGAAACCGTGGTAAAGCCTTGTGATGCCGCTTTGTGGGTTGCTTTTACTGCGGTGTCTAAACGTGGTCCCGGATAGCTGCCAATCGCTTCCAGTACGGCATACAGACCGCTGATTTCTCCTGTCAATTCACCGTTTTCATCTTTCACATAGGCACTGTCACGTGGTGGCTCTTTATCTTTAGTAATGCCTTTAAGTTCCATGCCTTTGCTGTTGTACCAGCCACCGTGACCTTGCATGGCGACAAACACTGGCGTGTCTGGGAACAGTGCATCACGCTCTTCCAACGTTGGAACACGGCCGTGTTTACCTGCATCCCAACCAAGGCCAATCACCCAGCCCGGCATAAATGCGTTGTCTTCCGCAAGAGGCTGGCCCGCCGCGAAGATTTCCATCATCTTGTCGAAATCAGGCTCAGCCTGATAGCTCATATCGAGGAAGTCCATCATCGCCGCTTCCATCATGATGTGGTGATGGGTTTCTACCAAACCAGGCATCAGTGTCTTGCCTTCAAGGTCAAAAATGGTGTGGTTGTTCCACGTTTTTTGAAGCTCAGACAGGCTACCCACTGCGACAATATCTTCACCAACCACCACAACCGCTTCTGCGTTAGGTGCCGCTTTGTTCATGGTCAGGATGTCGCCATTGGTGTAAATCACGGCTTCAGGCCCTGCTACTTCGTTATTTTTTGTACAACCCGCCGTCGCCAGAATTGCCGCTATTGGTAGTAGTTTGAACAGTTTATTTTTATTCATTGGATACCTGCATAAGAGCTTTAACGATTTGTTTCAATTCTAAAGATCTGGCGTTTTTTGAAAATCGCTCTAATTTTCAGTCATAAAGAATCCGAGGTATCTAAAAAGTCAGCGTTCGACTATGGCACTGATTGCATCTTTGACCTTGAAATCACATGGCACTCAATAACTTTGATATCATCTCGGCGATAGTGACAAGTAAGGAACACCATGAACATCAGTAATGCATACAAGATGTATCGCGTCATTCTTGAGCTTAAAGACATTGTGTTGGCGGTTTACCCAGGCAAGGTGTCACTCAACGAGTTTTTCGTGTTGCAGCACATCAGTTTCAACCCTGACGGATGCACGCAGTATGAGCTGGCCAAAGCGATGAGACTGAACACTTCCCGAATCAATGCTTCGGTGAAAAAGTTAGTGACAGATGAAATGGTTACCATCGAGCAGATTGATGAAGATTCTGCACGGGTGAAAAAACGCGTCGCCGTCACTGAACAGGGTCAGGCACTGATCGACGAATATCACGTCCGTTCAAATAAGCTTTACCAGAAAGCGCTGGAAAATCTCGGGTACACCGATGATGAACAGCAAGAGCAAAAAAAGGCAGAGTTCGAAAAGTCATTGACTGCCATGTTCATCAGCATTGACTGATTTGGAATAGAAAGAAAAAGCCACCGAGGTGGCTTTTTTCGTTTAGAAGTTCAATCGGAAGGCGAGGTAGAAGAAGTCTTCTTGTTTGTTTTCGGAAGTCGCATAGTAGTGGCCTCCATTTCCTACAAATTCGTTCGCATTTCTAAAGCTGTATTCACCAATCAAGCGCATTTTCGGTGATAGGAAGTAGTGAGCATCAAGCACGATGTCATTAATCATCTTGTCGCCATACACATCATTTTTCTGCATGAAATAGCCCGCGCGAAGATCCAGCTTATCGAACCCTGTCCAACGCACCATGGTTTCCAAACCTTTGTTGGTGCCCGTATCTTGCAACGTCCCATCAAGCTTATCTTCTGAATAGATAAAGGACGCACCAAAGTCAGCATAATAGTACTCCGCACCCACACCCCAGAAGGTATAGCTATCGGCATCATTGTCCGCACGATCCGCTGCATAGGTTTTCTGGAAAGCAACCACTGGCTTCAGATGACTGAGTTCAGACAGTGTAAAGTTGTAGCTCGCTGCACCATTGAACCCTTTATCAACTCCAGTATCACTGAACACGCCAGAGTCCATGATGTAACCGGTAGAGAAGGTCAGTCCACCAATCTTATGCCCGTACTCGATAGTGTTGTCCTGACGGGTCACACCCGACGCGCTCTTGTCTATCATTGAAGCGCGCGATGCAATGGTTTCACCACCGCCATTAAAAGCAAAAAAGTCTGTCAGGTTCACCAGTTCCAATAAGCCAGAACCAACACGACCAACAGATACCTTTCCGTACTCTTTTGAATCTATACCTGCAAATACATAGCGCGGCATCAGCTCATTTTTCTTGTTATCCATCCCCACCATGGCTTCATTCGAACTGATATCGAATTCCATAATGCCAAAAGCGGTCAGATCATGGTCAATGGGCTGGTAAGTCTGCGCACCCAATCGGGCATCTAACCAACCCACCGTTTTACCATCAGGTATCGCAACACTATCACTACCGAAAGATGTGCCGCTTCTTAATGCGATATCACTGATATTGTATTGAAGACGCCCAGTGACAAAAGTTTTTGATGGGGGTACTTCTGCCAGTTGTATTTCTTCAACCTCGATAATGTCTTGTTCAGGATTTTCTTGAATACCGTCAGCAAATGCCAACGCAGGAAATAGCGCAAAAGGGATCAAGATTTTCTTATTAATATTTGTCATTGTATTCAAACCTAATTAGAAGAAGTAACGAAGGCCCATATAAACCTGAGAGTCATCAGATTTAATGGCGGCAAGATCATTGGCTTTAATTTCAGACTGACCATAGTCAAGGCGGGTGTTGACCCATAACCTTCGGTTCGTTGTGATTGGGGCATTCACAGACAACTTTGCACTGGCTTTGGTCAGGGTAAGACCATCACCCGTGAGCTTTTGGTATTCTGGCCAGAACAGGATAAAAGCCCCTGTGTCACCAATTTGGTGTGTCGCTGCCAGTGCAATGCTGGCACCATCCACCTGTGCTTTGTGGCCAGAAAATTTGATGTCCCCATCTACATAGGCAGCAATAGGAAAAACCATAAAGCCTGGTGTATACAAAGGATTAACACCCACCACAGTCCCAACCGCAGCCAGGTTGGTGGTGACTGAATCAGTTTTTTGATGAATGTAATCAAGCGACACTCCAAAGGAAGGAATAAAACGGTTGTTTGCATCTAGAACATGGAAGTACTGCGCACGGGAGTCGCGGTAATTCAGGCCGAACTTGTTATCTGCGTCTTCCCCTTTCGCGCCAAACGTCGCTTCACCCAAAAACGCAAATTTGTGCCCATTGTCATACCCGCCACTGACCATAGTGACTGGCTTTAACGTGGAATCCCCTCCCACAAGAAGAGCGGTTTGGGTGTAAACATTGGTCAGGTCAGAAGGATCAATATTCTGAGCCATTGCAGTGGCAGAACATCCCGCGACTAATAGTGGTAAAAGCAACCGTTTATTCATTTCAACCTCATTGGATTGTGTTCACTTCCCGAAAATATTCGGGGAGGTTTTTAAGGTTGAGTTAACTCTATCAACGGGAGAAAAACGCCGAAATGACGTGTTTTTCGACCATTATTTTTTTTAGCTATTGGTGGAAACACTTTTGGGGAAAGTCGGAGGGTTAGAATAAAAAATGCCGGGGATTAACCCGGCATTTTTTCTAGTATTTTTTAAACCGTAGCTGCTATTTGAGGCGCCTTTTTCAACTTCTCCCTCATTCGCTGGAAGATGGCGTAGAACCCCGGCGTGATGATGGTACCCAAAGCCAGAATACATAGGATGCCGCCCAGCAAAGCGATACCCATGTTGTTCTGAGCCACTGCACCAGCGCCTGATGCCAGAGCCATTGGCAATACACCCAGAATGAATGACCAGGACGTCATGTTCACGGCACGGAAACGCATGGTTCCGCCGAGAATGGCTGCCGTTTCGATGTCCTTGCCTTCGCTCTCACGCTTCAGTTTCGCAAATTCAACGATAAGGATGGAGTTTCTTGCCGCCATGGATATCAAAAGTACCAGACCAATCTGTGCGTAAAGGGTGATTGGCATACCTGCCAGGTACAAACCGACCATGGTTCCCACCGCAGCCATCGGTGCGGTAATGATGATCACCACAGGCAATGCCCATGATTCATACTGCGCCACCAAAAACAGGTAGATAAAGACCAATGCCGCCACCAATGCAATGGCGATGGTATTCCCTGCCGTTTTTTCCTGAAGTGCCATAGAAGTCCACTCATAGCTGTAGCCTTCGGGCAGTACTTCATTTGCCACACGCTCCATGGCTGCGATTGCCTGACCGGATGAGTATCCCGGCGCAACGCCCACGAACATCTTGGTCGCAGAAAGCATGTTGTAGGTATTGGTGACATCCGCATCCAGCTTTGGCTCCAGTGTTGCCAGTGCTGACAATGGAATCATCTCTCCTGCCGCAGAGCGAACATGGATACGTGAGATATCCTCTACATCTGCCCTTTGCTCCGTTTTCGCCTGCAAGAAGGTGTAGTAGGTGCGGCCAAACATCGAGAAATCGTTCACGCGTGAGCCCGCCAAGTAAGTCATCAGTGTTTCGTTGATCACCGAAACAGGAATACCGTACTGACGCGCTTTTTCACGGTCGATATCAATGTAGTAATGAGGAACGTTAGCGCGGAATAGCGAGAATACACCCTGCAACTCTGGCGCTTGGTTTGCTGCCATCATCAATTGGAATGTCGCAGCTGCCAGATCCGCTTTCGTACCGCCAGCTCGGTCTTGCAGCATGAACTCCAGGTTTTCACCCTGCCCTACACCCGGAATTGCCGGTGGCGCAATTGCCATCGCCATGCCTTCCTTGAGTGAGGCCATCTTCATGTTCAGACGCGCTGCTACAGCGTTCACATCGTTCTGACCATCAAGTGCTTTGCGCTCTTCCCACGATTTCAGGTTCACAAAGAAGGTCGCTGAATTCGGCTGGAAGGACATAGACAGTGCCGCAAAGCCTGTTGCTCCGCCCACTTCCTGAACGGCAGGATCAGCCAGCATGATCTCTTGCAGGTCATCGACAAAGGCTTGCGTTCTGGCGCGGGATGCGCCGTCCGGTAAGGTCGCGACTGCCAGCATGTTGCCCTTGTCTTCCCTTTCAACAAACGCTGTAGGAATTGAGCTTCCCAACATCACCATTGCTGCTAAGGTGCCACCAAACACCGCGAACAACACAACCGCTTTGCGGACAACCAAGGTCACCATCTTGCCGTAAGCCGCTGTAATGCGGTCGAAGCCTCGGTTGAACGCGATGAACCAAGCGGGTTGCTTCTCCACGCGACGCATAAAGATGGCACAGAGCGCTGGAGACAGGGTAAGTGCATTAATGCCTGAAATCACCAGTGCGATGCAGATGGTCAAACCAAACTGCGCAAACATCTGACCTGTGATCCCTGGCAGCATAGAAACAGGCAGGAAGACTGCCAGCATGACCAGCGTAGAGGCAACGATTGGACCCGTCACTTCTTCCATCGACTTCAATGTGGCTTCAGTTGGCGTCAGATCCTTGTTCTCACGAAGAATTCGTTCAACATTTTCGATAACCAGAATTGCGTTATCAACCACAATACCAATCGCCAGAATCAGGCCAAACAGTGTGATGGTATTGATGGTGAAACCCAACAGATCCATGAAGAAGAATGAACCCACCAGAGAAACAGGAATCGCCGCTATAGGTACGATGGTTGCACGCCAATCACCAAGAAAGATGAAGGTGACGATCACCACCAGAACCACTGCAATCACCAGAGTTTCAACGATGTCTGAGATGGAATCTTCGACAAATGTGGTCATATCAAACGGCAGGTTGTACTGCACGTCGTAAGGGTAGTCAGTGCTTTCCAATAAGGCTTTCACCTGTTCACCGGTTTCCAACGCATTGGCACCCGGCGCCAGCGTGATATACATCAGCGCCGATTCGGCCTTGTTGTAGAAAGTCGCCGCGTTGTAATGCGCATCACCCAGCTCAATCTCTGCGAGATCGTTGAGGTAGATATTGGAACCGTCAGGAGCCGTTTTCACCATAATATTGGCGAACTCGTGAATTTCATTGAAACGGCCTTTGGTCAGCAACGGGATTTGCTTTTGCGTGTCATCAAGGTGCGGGCCTGCGCCAACCGCGCCAACCGGCATTTGCAAATTCTGGTCACGAAGGGCAAGGCGAACTTCATTGGTGGTGACGTTCAGCGCCGCCATTTTGTCGACATCCAACCAAATACGCATACCGTAGGTCGGCCCAAGAAGCACAGCTTCAGATACGCCTCCGATACGGGTCAGTTCATCAATCAGGTTGATTTCCGTCCAGTTGTTCAGGAAGGTCTCATCAAACGTCCCGTTGGGTGAACTAACCGCTACAGCCATTAAGAAGTCCGGGGCCGCTTTGTTCACACGCACACCAAACTGGTTAACGATATCCGGCAAGCTGCGGGAAGCCGTTGCTACCCGGTTTTGCACCATGACCTGCGCCTGATCGAGATCAGTGCCAATTTCGAACGTCACCTGGAGCATATAGGTGCCATCGTTCGCCGCGCGACCGCTCATGTAGAGCATGTTATCGACGCCATTAATCTCGGCTTCGATGGGTTTAGCCACCACTTCTTCAATGGTCTCGGCACTCGCGCCAGGGTAAACCGCGATCACGTTGATCATAGGTGGCGTAATATCTGGGTATTCCGACACCGGCATGGTCTTGATGGAGATAAGCCCCACCAGCATCATGACAATCGAGATAACAAAAGCAAACTTGGGTCTGCTAATAAAAAACTTACTCAGCATAGGCGGTCACCTTACTCCTCGCTCACAACCACAGGTACATCAGGACGCACGCGCAACAAACCTGCGGTGATCACCCGCTCACCCGCTTCAATACCATTGCTGACAAACACATTGGTGCCTTGACGCTCCAGCACTTCAATCGCGCGGCGCTCTGCCTTGCCGTCATTGACGACATATACGAACTGTTCGGTCAGCGCTTGTTGAACTGAAGCTTGAGGGATCCAAACACCATCGAAAGAAGATGCATTATTCAAAGAAACGCGAACAACCTGATTCGGGAAGAGGGCAAGGTCCTCGTTATCGAACTTCGCTGCCACTTTGATCGTGCCACTGGCAGGGTTGATTTTGTTATCAACAAACTTCAAGCCACCCTGCTGACCAGTTTCCTCAAGCAAAAATGAAACGGGCCCCTGATGTTTTGCCTTCTGCTGTTGATACTCATCATGACTTACTGAAAAGGTCGCCGTGATAGGATGAATTTTGACAATATCAGTGATCGGCCCGGATGCTGGAGTGATCATGTCGCCGCGGGAGAAGTTACTGCGACCCAAACGGCCATCGTAAGGGGCACGGATTTTAGTGTAAGAGAGATCATCCCGCGCTTTGTTTGCTGCCGCTTCCGCTACCGCTACATTCGCTAAGGAGACTGTTAGCTCAGCCGTTGAGTCATCAAGGTTTGACTGCGTTGCGCCGCCATTGTCCTGCAATGCTTTCACACGCTTGTGCGACAGCTCAACGCGGGCCAGTGCTGCTTTGGCTTTTTCGAGGTTGGCTTCTGCTATCGCCAATGCTTGCTGATACGGAACAGGGTCAATTTCAAACAACACGTCCCCTTCGTTTACCCAGGCACCGTCACTGAAGTGTTGCTTCATCAAATAACCCGAAATGCGTGTCATCAACTTGGCGTGTTCAGCCGCTTCAAGCTTGGCAACATAAGATTGGGTTGGTGTAAATTGTGCGTGCTCTGTCGTCATCGCATCAACCTGTACACCTTGTGCCAGCGCTAAACCGGGAAACAACAGGCTGGCAAGCAGAAGATTTTTATTCATTTTCATCGTCTTAATCACTCCTAACTTTGTAATTCGCGCTTGAGGCTGGCGTTTAAGCCATGGATATCATCGACAGCTAACTCACCTGCCACGAACTTGAGCATTAGGCTGTTGATGATGAAGTTATACTTCGCTTGATTGACTTGGTTTTGGGCTTGGAAATAGAGGGTATTGGCATCCAACACTTCGGTCATGGTGCGTGTACCAACTTCATGCCCTTTTTCGATGGCTTTAAGGGCAGCTTCAGCAGAAATCAGGCTTTGTTGATGAGCTTTCAGTGCATGCAAGGAAGCGGTCGCAAAGCGCTCAGCCTGATTGATTTGCTCTGTTACACTCCTGAAGGTTTGTTCCTGGACACTCTGCGCCAGTACTAAGCCTTCTTTTGCTATATCCACCTGAGCCGAGGTGCGACCGCCTGTGTATAGCGGCAGATTCGCAGCAATACCGACTTCCACCTCAGTGAGATTGTCCAGCTTGCCATCTTCAATTTTGTTGCCACCCAAATGGGTAATATCCATGAGCAGTTCTTGATTCACACCACCAAACAACACAACGGTTGGCTTATGGCCACTTTGCGCCAGTTCTATCTGTTGTTTGGCAATGTCGATGGCCTGAGTCGCCATGCGCAGGTCATGGTTCTGTGTTTGGGCTTTTTGCTGCCACTGCTGCAGGTTTTCGTTGGCTGGCTGCTGAGGAGAGAAGAGCGCATTATCAATCGGATACACCCCGGAGAACTGCTTTCCCGTTAACGTATAAAGAGCATCAAGGCTGTTTTCATACATGGCACGGGTTTGAATGATGTTCGCATTGGCCATGTCATATTTTGCCTGCGCTTCCCAGTGGTCCAACTCGCTGGCAAGGCCCAGTTCAACACGCATCGTGGTTTGTTTATTCATTTCTTCGATGGTGTTCAGGTTGGCTTCCGCAACAGAAAGCGCATCACTGGCGCGCAGCACATCGAAGTAAGCTGTAGATGTTCTCAGCACCAGCGAAGACTCTGCTTTCTCAACTAAGAGCGCAACTTTGGAGGCATCCTGCTTGGCAATATCAACGCTGAGCTTGGCCGCCGGTGTATAAATTGCCTGAGTTAACTTTGCGCCAACACCCACGCTGTTTCCTGAGCCGCCAATCGTCGCATCAACACTTCGATGGTCATGTAAGTGGGCCGCATTAAAGTAAGCGTGGATTTGAGGCAACAGGTTTGCAAAAGCCAGATCAATGCTTTCGTTTGCCATGTTCGCCTGGGCATTAACCTGGGAAAGTAGGGGGTCGTTGGAAAGAGCGAGTTGGTGAAGTTGTTTCAAGTCTACGGTTTCTGCCAGAACAGATCCCGAAGCCAGCGCGCCCATCATCAATGAAGTAAATAGCTTTGTTCGCCGATAGTTCATAGAGCCTGCTTATTGTTATGAGAAGAATTCCTGCTGAGGGAAAGGGATGTCCACCATCCCCAACAGGAATCTTCACTAAATATTCAGGCTTTCTCTATGACGCTTTTTTGCATCATTAAAATTTTGAGTGATTGAGGTTATACAGGCAGAAAGGGAATAATCAAGGCTCTTCGAAAAGCATCTACTTCCGATTTTCTCCTTATCTCTACGAGATTTGCGCCACAGATTGTGGCGCTTTTTTTTAAGGTCGCTGACGCTTTATTGCCTCAATCAACGCTTTCAATCCCGCTTCCACTTTCGAGCGCGGACAGCCCAGATTCAGGCGGACATACCCTTTGCCCGACTCCCCATAAACACTGCCATCCATAATGGCGACATTGAAGTGTTCAATCAGATCACTTTGTAACTTCTGCATATCAAGGTTTAGAGGCGACAAATCAATCCACGCCAAATACGTCGCATCAGGCACCACGTAGTTGAGTTCTGGGAACACGCTGAGTGTGTCACGCACAATCCCGTGACTATCACGCACATAAGCATTCAATGCGTTGAGCCACTCTTCACCGTGATTGTAGGCGGCCATCATCCCTATCACGCCGAGAATAGAAGGCGATGACAGCCCATCCACTTCTTTCAATTTGAACAGGTAATCATTGCGCGCTTTTTCTTCAGCAATGAAAGCGTAAGCGCCATTCAATGCCGGAATGTTGAAAGACTTGGACGCTGAGGTCACCAGCGCCCAACGCTGCGTCATGCCAAAGCCTGTCCAAGGAGTATGCGCTTTGAAGGCCACATCCATATGGATTTCATCGGAGATCAGCGCCACATCATGCTCATCGCAAAGCTCAGCGATGCGCTGTAATTCCTCTTTTTGCCAAACACGGCCGGTTGGGTTGTGTGGACTGCACAGCAGGAAAATCGTGGTGTCAGCTTCTGCCAATTGCGTTTCCAGCAAGTTCCAGTCTATTTCCCAGCCGGATGCTGTTTTGATGAGCGGGTTTCGCACACAGCGACGCCCTGCCCCTTCCACCAACTTGTCGAACGCATCGTAAGCGGGCGTTTGGAATACCACGCCATCACCTGCATGGCTCCACTTTTCAATCAGCTTGGCGATGATGTAAATCACTGAGGGGCCGTAAACGATGGTGTCTTTGTCGATTTGCACATCGAAGCGGCGTTGATACCAGCTTTCAATCGCGCCTTTAAAGTCATCGTGATTCCAGCGCGAATAGCCCAAAACCGGATGTTCCAAGCGCGCTTTCAAGGCTTCCATCACAGGTGCTGGCGCAGCGAAGTCCATGTCTGAAATCGTGAATGGCAGCAGCCCTGCTTTGCCGAATCTGTCCTGCACATAGTCCCATTGAGTGCAGTAGGTGCCCATGCGGTCAATTGGGGTGTCAAAATTAAATGTCATGTGTGCCTTCTTGTCGTTTTTCATCTTCTACAACAACAGGAAAACCCCCGACTTATTGCGTTGCGGGGGTTTAGGGGGATAACAGATTAACTTGCTGTTGCGGTCATCAGTGCCTGCATTTCATTTTTCACTAGGTGAACCTGAGTACCAATCACGACTTGCAGGTTGTGAGCGTCCAACTTAACCACACCCAGCGCACCGTATGATTTCAGCTTGTCTGCATCCACCAGATCCATGTTGTCGACAGACAGACGCAAACGGGTAATACAGTTATCCAGTGCGGTGATGTTATCTTTACCGCCCAGCGCTGCCAGAATCGCTGCACCTTTACCAGATTCGTTGATGAAAGCCGCTTCCAGCTCTGAGTCTACTTCTGCGGTATCCACTTCACGGCCTGGGGTTTTCAGGTTGAACTTGGTAATCGCGAACTTGAACACGGTGTAGTAAACCGCAAACCATGCACCTGCCACGACCGGAACCAGATACCACTTGGTTGCTGTGCCTTGCAGAACACCAAACACCAGGAAGTCGATGATGTTGCCGTCGGTGTTACCGATAGTCACATCCAGCAGGCCCATTACCATGAAGCCAAGGCCAGTCAGGATAGCGTGGATGAAATACAGAGCCGGTGCCACGAACAGGAACAGGAATTCCAGAGGCTCTGTGATACCGCCGACCACACACGCCACCACACCAGAGATCAGCAGCGCTTTAATCTTGCTGCGGTTTTCAGGTTTCGCACAGTGGTACATCGCCAGTGCCGCACCCGGCAGACCACCTAGGAATGCTGGCATCTTGCCTTGAGACAGGAATGCGGTCACTTCAGGGCTGAAGCCGTTGGTGTCTGCACACGCCAGTTCAGAGTAGAAAATGTTCAGCGCGCCAGAGACTGTCTGACCACACACTTCCATGGTGCCACCCGCTTCAGTAAAGCGGATCAGTGCAACCAGAATGTGGTGAAGACCAACAGGCAGCAGCAGACGCTCACCAGTACCAAACAGGAACGGACCGAACGCGCCAGCACCTGCAATCAGGTTACCGATACCGTTGATGCCTGCCGCAAAGTAAGGCCATACGAATGGGATCAATACACCCACGACACCCAGCGTGATTGCTGAAATGATGGGAACGAAACGTGCGCCACCGAAGAACGCCAGTGCATCCGGCATCTTGAAGGTGTAGAAACGCTGGTGGAGTTTGGCGACGATGATACCCACCATCACAGCACCCAGAATACCGGTGTCGATAGATTCAATGCCGATAATGCTCTTCACACCATAGGCTTTGCGTTCCAGCTCGTCACCCAGCACGCCGTTCACGGTCAGGAAGAAGTTGATCGCCAGGTTAAACGCGGCATAACCCACGAAACCTGCAAAGGCTGCGACACCTTTCTCTTCGCGTGCCAGACCCAGCGGAATCGCAATCGCGAACATCACTGGCAGATAGATGAATGCCACCAAGCCAATCTTGGTCATCCACATAAACAGGTATTGAAGCAGGGTGTTATCTAAGAAAGGAATCGCTTCGCGGATGGCATTACTCGACAGCGAGCTACCCACACCGAGCAAAATACCTGAGAACGCCAACAGCGCGACAGGCAACATAAAGGTTTTACCAAGACTTTGGAGGAATTCCCACATGGTGGTTTTGGTGGCTTTCTTCGTCATTACAACTCTCCGAATTATGAGCATATGACTGGTGTGGAGTCCTCAACCAAAGCATGAATCGGTTGTCTGCCCCACACACGGGACTATGTGTTTTCGCCGCTCATATTAGGGAAACAAAATTTTGGTAAAACGTTTTATCAAAACATTTGTGATCTGTGCATCGATGCTTAATCCACAAATTTGATCAGGTTTAAATAATGGGAATTTGGCAGTATCCTTTCTTGGTAAAACGTTTTACTAATGTCACGCTAACCCATATTCAAACGACCTGAAGATGCTCGCTGAATCCTGCATTTTCACGTCGTCTGGTTATTAAGTATCAAATAAGGAATTCACTTGAAGAAAGTGACGATCACGGATGTCGCTGAGCACGCAGGCGTCTCAGTCACCACGGTCTCAATGGTATTGGGCAACAAAGGGCGTATCTCTCCGGATACGGCGGAGAAGGTCAACAAAGCCGTGACTGAACTTGGCTATGTCCGAAACCGCGCTGCCGCTAACCTTCGCTCTAACAGCAGCGAAATTGTTGGCCTGATCCTGAAAGACATCAGTGACCCTTACTACGCACAAGTCGCTGCCGGGCTTTGCGAAGAAACGGAAAAACAAGGCTACATGGTGTTTCTGGCACAAAGCGGTGATGCTGAAAAATTTGAACAGTGCATGCTGACCATGGCACGTCAGGGTGTGGGCGGCATTGCCTTCTGCCCGACCAATGAAAACCAGCAGGTTGATGCGGATGTGCTCAAAGCGCACAACTTGCCGTTGGTGTGTATCTCCCGCGCATCGGTCAATCATCAGATTGATTACGTCGGGCCGGATAATGCCAGTGCAGCGAAAATGGCGACGGAATACCTGATTGAACAAGGTCATCGTCGCATTGCTTACGTCGGTGGGAAAAGCAGTTCACTTTGTCGCGCTGAACGCGTGGGCGGCTATTGCAGCACGCTGATGCAGTTTGGTTTGCCGTTTAAACCGGAATGGGTGGTGGAATGCGAACCCGGTCAGGCACCCGCCGCAAAAGCAGTCGAAGCATTGCTTGCCAGCCATCCGCAAATCAGTGCGGTGCTTTGCCATTATTCGTCAACCGCAGTCGGTGCCGTACAGGGTGTTCACCGACTTGGCAGAAACGTCGGAAACGACACCATTTTCAATAAAGAAATCTCCATCGTAGGTTTTGATGCCGTTCAAGATGCGGAACTCACCGAGCCGCCCATCGTGTTTGTGAATTCAGATGCCAAAGAGATTGGTCGACAAGCCGCAAAACGCTTGATTGAGCAGTTGGAGAAAAGTGATTCCGCCCCGCGCAAAATCATCGTAGCACCTTCATTAACCAATCTCCCTACCTAGAGAAATCCGGCGCTAATGCTGGTACATTAGCGCCAACGTTTTCTGATGAAGCACTAACACTTTGGAACTATTCAACATCACCTGTCTCGGTAAGCCTCTGCGTCTTGAAGGATCGCTGGCGGGCTGGCAAGCACTTTACTGGGACAACCAACTCGTTTCTCAACTCGCCGCAAGCGCTGATAACGACAGCGAGAAAGTCCACACTTTCCAACTGACGGCCAACGACCAAATCATTACCGTCGATGTCTCCTCCAGCCTCAGTTGGCAGCCGTTCAACATCGACTACAAAGTCGCGGTAGACGGAGAAGTGGTGGAGTCTGGCTCGCGCAACGAAAAAGACGTGGAGCGCCAACAGCCGGAAGTGAAACCCCAAGCCAAACAGAAATTCAGCCTGATCGGTTTGGCGTCACTGGGTTTAAAACTCTTTAAGAGTGCCAAGGTCATCAAAGTGGTTCTCGCGGGTGCGAGTGTCGCAGCCTATTCCTGGCTGTTCTCCTGGCAATTCGCCTTGGCCTTGATTGCTTGCCTAGTAGTACATGAATACGGCCACATCCGTGCTATGAAATACTTTGGCATGAAAACCAAAGGCATTTACCTTATCCCGTTTATGGGCGGATTGGCGCTTTCGGATGAAAAGATAAATACGCGCTGGCAGGATGTGGTGATTTCCATCATGGGGCCAACCTTCGGCCTGTTTATGTCTTTGGCGGCGCTCGTGGCTTATTGGGTAACAGGGAATGTGTTCTTTGCCGGTCTCGCGACCTTTAATGCGCTATTAAACCTGTTCAACCTGTTGCCAATTCTGCCCCTTGATGGCGGACACATCCTCAAAAGCATCAGCTTTTCGATGAACAGCGTTGCAGGCTTGGTAGCCTGTATTGCCGGTGCGGCGGTGGGGGTATATGTCAGTTACGCATTCGGCTTGGCCCTGCTTGGCTTCCTATTGCTGATTGGCAGTGCAGAAATTGTTTTCGAATGGAAATACCGTCATCACTCGCATCTGTTGCCGCTGAGCCGTTACGGCCAAATCTTCAGTACCGTGTGGTATTTCTCAACGGTTGCCGCTTTGGTCGGCGTGATTATCTACTTCGCCACCAAAGGCGACGAGATGTTGGCACTGCCGCTATTGATTCTACAGAGCTAACTGAAAGCACTTCTCATAAAACGCCAGCCATTGCTGGCGTTTTTTCTTTCCAGCTTCAGCATAAATTCATGATGTGATTTATATCGCACCAAAATGAAAACCGATGTACGATGCGCCACCTTTTTCATTTCGGTGTGTTTTACGTGATTACTCCATCATCAAATGCGCTGTATACAGATCTCTCGGGTTATTACGATCTGATGTGCGCAGACATTAACTATCAGTCTCAAAGTGACTGTGTGCGCAGGCTTCATCAACTGTTTGGTAACCAAGGGAAACGTCATCTGGATCTGGCGTGTGGTACAGGTCCGCACATTCGTTATTTTATCGATACCGGCTTCTCAAGCGATGGCCTTGATCTGAACCAGCCTATGCTGGATCAAGCGAAACTGCGCTGTCCGGAAGCACAATTCTCGCTGCAGAATATGTGTGAGTTTGTGGTAGATGCGCCGTATGACCTCATCACCTGTTTTCTTTATTCGATCCATTACAGTGGCAATATCGAAAACCTCAGCGCTTGTATTCGCAGTGCTCACGCAGCACTTAAGCCTGGTGGTGTGTTCTGTTTTAACGCCGTTGAGAAGAACCTGATCAACAACAACTCTTTCGTGCGCCATATTGTTCAGCACGAAGGCAGTGAGTTTGCTTTCAAATCCGGCTGGTTCTATTCCGGTGAAGGCGACAGACAAGCACTGAAACTCAGTATCGAAAAGACCACGGACAAGGTGACCGAGGAATGGCATGACGACCACCCAATGGTCGCCGTGAGCTTCAACGAGCTTAAAGAATTACTTGATCCATACTTCGAAGTCACTGTGTTTGAACACGACTACGAAAAGCTGGAGATGTGGAACACCACGTCAGGCAACGCCATCTTCGTGTGTGTAAAACGATAAGATGAGAAAAGGCCGGATTGAATCCGGCCTTTTTTGATTAGATTGGATTGCCGTTGATGGTGGCGGAAACCAGTACATCAGAGCCAGTAAAAGTCTCCCCATCGCCTGTCACCGTAACGAAGTCCTCTTTTATGGTCATACCATTCCCAACACCTACATATTGGGTAACCACGGTATTTGAACTAAACCCATCAGAAGATACCCCATCAAAAACCAGTTCCATCACACAGGTATCAAACGTGCCAGCAGGTACAGTCACACTTTCAGTTCTGACAAACTCATAGGAATATTCTCCAGTGTTTGTCACAACACCGTTAGTCTGCTCGGTGACTGTAGGGTAAGTTTTCTTTTCACCCAGATTAATATCATAATCGAGTGGTAAACCACTCGGATGATAAGTAATTTCGTCTTCATCCAATATTTGGCCAAGTGTCGTTATTGTTTTCGCAACCGTATCAGCCGTGATGTAAAGCGAACTTATATTGCCTTCGCCAGATGTTATTTTTTCTTCAATTACATCTGTATAACCTCGGTAAGAGGTAATTTGAATGACTTCAGTCGTTTCTGAATAATTTTCTAGCTGTGTACCATCCAAGTACACCTCTTCTTCAGTAACAACAGTAACACCAACAATATAGAGATCTTCGTTAAAACAAGCAGAAGAGTTTGTTGGGCTTGGTGTTTCTTCTATCGGATCGCCAGGTGCAGGTAAAATTGGTGATTCAGGTAACTCGGTATTCCCACCTCCACCATCAATTTCCTGCTCACCGCCACTCCCTGAGTTATTACTATCACTTCCACCACTTCCACTTCCACCTCCACATCCTGCCAAAAGTAGTGCAACGCTGACGCCCAACAGATACGACTTCATACTTCCTTCTCCAACTGCAATCCATGGGATAGAAACCCAACGCAAGTTAAGTCTTCATCGATTCTATCGGTGGTATTTCGAGGAATATGCTTTGGAAACGAGACGGAATAGGAATCAGAAAACAGCAAGCCCAAATTTGTTCTTTAAAGCTGAGCTACTGCACACTTTACAATATCGACACAAAATGAAAGCGCTTTCTTTTTGGGGCCAATTTTTACTGAGCCCCTTTGTAATGAGCCACTATCTCCGCATTACCAATTGAACGTTCCGACTTGGAACCAAGAAAAAACACGCCATTAGCTGCATCTACATTGTATTTTTCAGGGATCAAACGATCGAACAACATCACCCAAAACAGCGAAAGCTTGATTGCTTTCCCCGCCCAGTGCGAGCGGAAAAGTCCACTGAAGAAGCCTTCAAGCGCCCACAATAGCTGCGTACCTGCCCCGGAACAGACTCCTGACTTAACCAAGCTGAACTGACGGAATAACAAACGGTGCCCACTTTCGGTAAAACGCATGAAATCGTAGGGGCCTTCATGGACATGCTGTAAAAAGGGGGTTTCCGCATACACCAGACCATTGGGTTTCAGTACGCGATGGATTTCAGAGACAACCATTCCCGGATCCATAACATGCTCTAGCACGGCCTGGATGATTACAGCGTCGAAACTGTTGTCGCCCAAGGGAATACAATGAGCATCAGCCACAAATTGAACGTTTGGAGACGCGTAAACATCAAAAGAAACTAATTCGATATTCTCGTCTTCATAGAAGCGTTCCATGCCTTCACCAATAGTACCTCCCCCTATTATCAACACGCGTGGCTTTCTGCGTAACTCAAACAGTGTGGATATTAGCGTGTCGACATTCTTCTTCGTCACACCGGAAGGTGGCGAAACCAGGCGCTTCATCACCTTCATTGCACCAGAATAGGTGTGTCGTGGTACAGCGGAAGCATCAGATGACAATTGCCATCCCAATCCTTTGCAGCGTTCAGAACACAACAAAATCGGGTAACCTCCCACTACTTCGTAGTGTATGTCCCCCGTGCTTGACGCCACCTTGGCGTTTTGATCGTCCAATTTATCAAGCTCAGCGCCACTACGCGGACAGCGCAACAGTGCTAAAACTTCTTTTTGATCCAAAAGCATTATTAGCCCTAATCCCTTACTGCAAAATACTAAGCGTTTGAACCTTTGTCTAAGTCTAAAAAATCTGAACTTTTAGCATTTCATTATTATGAGATAGACCTTATAGATTTTATGGTAAAGGATCTAGGGGAAATCATTCTTTAATAAAAAAATAGGACTTAAAGACTAAATAATCCCCATATACAAAGAAAGGAATGGTTGTAGAAAGGATGTATACAATTCAGAGGAACTAAAATTATTTCCTTTTAATACAATAAATTAAAAGGACAAGTAGGGAATTCTTTACAACATTAGTAATGCATAAATTAGAAAAAATTATTTTCCAAGACACCATACGGAAAACTTTCAATTTCCTGACAGCGCCTTGACGGCAATATTTTATGCGGAACAACCAATGAATACAGATCAAGACACTGTGCATGGAATTGCATTCAATCCCATAAAATCCATTATGCCATTTCAGCCTGGCAATGTGTATTAATTATGCATGACACCTTATTGAAAATAAAATTATTCAACGAAACAAAATGTTAGCGAGTTTAGTCAACCACCATATAAAACAGGCAGTCTGATAGGGCAATGTGATGTTTGGTGGTGATCATGAAAAGCTTGGAGGCATGTTTTAAACGAAGCTCACCATCATGTTCATAGAAAAGTGCATCGATAGGATGTCCACCTTCGCCATCATTGGTCGTCATGCCATCCAGTCCTTTCTCTCCGAGCCACCCAATCATGCTATCTGCCGCCATCCAACCGAAGTTATGGCGGTCAATATCAGGTGGAAGGGTCAGGTCTGCATCCTCGACCTTCCGGTCGTGATAGCAAAGTTCCAACCCTTGTTTCAATTGCACTCGCACAGGGTGGTAAAGCAAGTCCAGTGGCCAGAAGCCAGAATGATTGGCGAAGATATTGTCGGCCGTCAGGAAATGATGAAGCCCATTCTTTGCCACTTCATGGGCGGCATGATCGGCAGCGCCTCCACATTCGACGGTAACGATAGGTGACTCGTCAGTGGTTTGCTCCATCAGCGCGCCCAAACGAACACTGGTGCAAAGCATTCGCTCAGTAAACAGTGAGGCAATCTGCTGGTGTTTTTCATCATCAATGATAGAGACAGAGAATGAAGGACTGGTGCCGGAGGTGTTGTGGAGGTCGACAACCGCTTCAGGTTTTAACTTAGCGATACGTGCCATGATTTCAGCCGCGATGCCAAAGCTGTCATCCTCGCCTGTTTTCCCAAAGCAGCGATTCATGTCCGGTTTATCAGCGAAATGTCGGGTGGTAAAAGGCTTGTCGTAGAGCGCAGCTTTCACATTGGCCAAACAAAAATGCGTAGTCACTGCACAGTCAGGAGAATTCTGGGCAAAATGCCAGAGTGCCTTGGCTCCGGAAGGTTCATTGCCGTGAAGTAATGTCACCACCACACGATGTCGTTCAGGATCCCGGCCCGGCAACGTCAGCCAACTGGCTCCCGGCAGCGTATCCAACCAGGCAACCAATCCGCGTCGTAAATCTTCATCGTTAGGCCAGCTAACATCATGCAGCATCATGACTTTCTTACACTCCTTGTGAAATTCTTAGGGTCTGTTAACACTAGCACCCACTGCATCATAAAATCGGCCAGTGTGAAACTGGTGCGCCTGATAAATATTGCTTTTGATACAGGGCGAACATCTTGTTCAGGGCGACTTCACGGCCGTACTTTCTTTCCAGCTCAACCAGAGTCGAAAGCTGCCAACTCGCTCCGTTCTGACGTTTTGCCAAACGGTGCTCTATCACCACCATCAACATGTCAGCCTCTACCCTGGAAATGCCCAGTTCAACCAACGAATCGGCAACGCGTGGTAACAACTTATCCAACACATCCACCAGTGGGTATTCTTGCAACGTGCCGTTTTCTGATTCCCAAAGAATGTTGGCATTCACACCATATTGAGCTGCTCGATAGAAATTATACTTGGCAAATTCAAAAGGTAGCCTGTCCATCAGCCTGTCCAGGTCACGTTGAAGCGCATGTGCCAAACCAATGCAAAGCGCTGCGTTCGCTACCATGTCAATGGTGGTTGGCCCGGCGGGCAAACTTCTGAGTTCAATACGAAGATGTCCACCGTCTGCATCGTCATACACTGCACGATTCCAGCTCCAAATCGTGCTCTGGTGGAGGCGCAGCGCGTCAAGCCTTGGGCCACAGCCTTCCTTACAATTAGATTCGGGCAGATCAGGCAAAAGTACAGGCTGAAGACTGACTCCTTGTCTGAACAGTTCCAGTGCGCTTTTTCGCACATAGCCTTTACCGAAGGATACCCGTGCAGGCGTGTGCCAGTTCATACCACAAAGATTGCGGCTGTCTATGGACTGCTTAAACAGCGGTACCCGGGTTTCATGCCAGAGTTTTTTCTGTAAGAAGACGGGGGAATTCGCGGCCATTGCCAAGGTGAAAATCGTGGCGATTTGAATACCGTTATACCACTGGGCAAACTCATCAGGTTTGACACGATAATGCACCTGAAAAGACGTATTGGCACCTTCCAGCGTGAGATCATCAGCATCCACTTCCAGGCTTTCTGCGCCATGAATACGGATATGGAATGGCCCACCGCGGGATTCGCAAAGGATATCAGTCAGAGCGTGATAACGGGGAGAGTCCGTCATAGACGCCAGTCCGAAGTCGCCATCTTTCAGTGTGGGCAATATCCCAATCGGCGTGACATCTATACCGTCTGCTTGTGCGATAGCCTGCAGCGATTGCAGTCGTTCGTCCATTTTTTGCTTGAGGAAGGTGAAAGGCGCGCCACTAAATTCGGTATAGGGGCAATTGTATTCCACATTAAAGCGATTGATTTCAGCCGTCATGAGAGGATCTGAGGCTTTGTCGAGAATATCGAGATTGTAGTGCGCGGGTCGATGATGTTTGTCGGTGAGATAAAGCTCCAATTCGGCACCTAAGGTGCATTTCCCTATTCCCCAACCCGGCGTTTCCAGTAACCCTTCGAGTTGGTCCAATTCTGACTTTAGCTGCTTGGCGAATTGCTCATGATCGCTGGCGCTAAACGAGGTTTTATTAATATTCTGTCCCACTGTCTTACCCTCGCTTGACTTCAATGTTTAACATAGAACAAAAAGCGCGCAGTTACAGGCAAGTAGCGACTTCCAAGCCGAGATTCGCGCCAATATTCGCATTCCTGAGCTAGGGGCTGTTGACCTTTGGGGGTTAAATTTTGTTCTCGCT
>NZ_LASY01000098.1:0-22030 GCF_000973155.1 Grimontia sp. AD028
GTTGTCCCTTTTTGATGGAGGTGACTACACCTACAAAGGGACGCCGCGATCACAACACCAGTCAAGCTCGCTGAATCCTGCATCCTCAGGTTGTTTGGGTATATAACAAAGAGGCAGTAAGTCTCTGACAACAAGGAGTGAAGTATGGAAGGACTCTGGGACAGGGAAGGCTGTCGCCATGGATTAGGAAGAGGACTTGCTCGGAATAAAAGGGCGATTTCTGAACAAAGCTTGCAAGGCTTTTGTTTGATTGCCGACATGCACAGCAACTAGGGAGTCATGTTGTGAAAACAATTCTGCACTGGTTACAGCGAATAGCAGATGGCGTTGCAGTCACCATGTTGGCGGTAATGTTCCTTCTCTTTTGTGCGCAAATATTTTCCCGCTATGTTTTGAATGATCCGATTGGCTGGTCGTCAGAAGTGCTTCTGACACTTTGGCTGTGGGTGATCTTCTGGGCTGGCGCGTTTTGTCTGCGTCATAAAGATCACATTCGCTTTGATCTTCTCTTTTTAAGTGTGCCTGGGAAGGTACAACGTATTTTTCTGATCTTGTCTGCATTGGGCATCATCATCGGTTTCGGGATGAGCTTTTTGCCGACGTGGGACTACATCACGTTCTACAAAATCAAGAAAAGCGCGATTTTGAAATGGCGCCTCGATTATGTATTCAGCATTTACGGGATTTTCCTTGGCGCGATTATTCTCCGCTACGGCCTTGCACTGATTCAATTCCTGAATCCGAACTACAAAGTGCAAGAAGACAAGGATGAGCAGGTGGAAGAATGAGTTTAGCTTTAACACTATGTCTGGTGACAGTGCTGTTACTGGCGGCTTTCGGTACGCCAGTATCTTTCTCTATGATTATTGGTGCCATTGTTTACTTGGCAGTCAGTGGTCAGGACTTGGCGCTGGCAGGCGAACAAATTATTCAGGGGTTCTACAACAGCTTTATTCTGCTGGCTGTGCCTCTTTTCATTGCTGCGGCGAACATTATGAACGCAGGCAGTATCACGGACAGACTACTCCAGTTTTGTGTCGCAATGGTTGGCCATTTCCGTGGCGGCTTAGGACACGTTAACATCGTTTCCAGTCTGATCTTCTCGGGTATGTCGGGTTCTGCGGTAGCTGACGCCGCGGGTGTAGGCCGGGTTATCATCAACATGATGACTAAAGATGGCCGCTATCCGCCGTCTTATGCAGCAGCGATTACCGCCGCATCGGCGACAATTGGTCCGATTATTCCGCCTTCGATTCCAATGGTCATCTACGCCTTGGTGTCTGATACCTCGGTCGGTTATCTCTTTATCGCAGGCTTGGTACCGGGTCTTCTAATGGGTGTGGTTCTGATGGGTCTGAACGCCTACATGGCGACCAAGATGGATATCCCGAAAGAACCACGCACGCCGATGAAGGATATCCCACGCATCACATTCCGCGCGTTGCCAACCTTGATGATGCCAGCGATCCTGCTGTTCGGTATCTACGGTGGTATCACTACGCCAACCGAAGCGGCGGCAGTGGCGGCAGCCTATGCCTTGATTCTGGCAGTCGCGTACCGTTCAATCAGCTTCAAGCAACTTTACGTTGCGCTGAAAGAGAGTGCGTACTCGTCGGCATCTGTCGGTCTGGTTATCGGTTCTGCACTGATCTTCAACTACATCGTAGCGACAGAGAATGTTCCTACTGCGATTGCTGAAATGATCACAGCAGCTGATCTGTCACCGTTGCAGTTCCTTTTGATTGTTAACCTGATCTATCTCGGTCTTGGTTTCCTGCTGGATGCTACCACCGTGATTCTGGTTATCGTGCCGCTGTTTGTACCGGCTTGTCGTGAATTGGGTATCGACCTCGTGCACTTCGGTGTCGTGACCATCGTGAACTTGATGATTGGCCTGATTACGCCACCATATGGGGTCTTGTTGTTCGTGATAAACGGCACCACCAAAATCCCATTGGCGGGCATAATCAAGCAAGTGATTCCGTTCATCTTCGTTCTGCTGGCAGCACTCTTTGTCATGATCCTGTTCCCGGATTTGATTCTGAGTATGCCAAGGTTGATGGGCTATCAGGGATAGCGATTTCACCTAGTACATAAAAAGAAAAGGCCTTGATGGCCTTTTCTTTTTTTTGGAGAGCGCGCTGCTGTAAGTGCCTAACGCCTAATGCTTAGTGTCCGGCACATTGCTGATGGTTTCATGGCTGGCAAACCCGTGTACCAGCCACTTTGTTAGCGTTCTTAATAACTGCTGTTTGGTAATGGGCTTCACCAAGTGATCTTGCATCACCTCTCGGATGGCGAGCGTCACTTCTTCGCTGTATTCACCAGACAAGGCAACCACTGGGATTGGCCCAACCAAGCGGCGAATTTCATGGGTGGCTTCAATACCGTTTCGACCCGGCATGTGAATGTCCATCAGGATCAAATCGAAACGTTCTGTTTTCACCTTCTGAATGGATTCATCGCCTGAGGCAGCTTCTTCGACCTCAATGCCTTCGCTGGTGAGATAGGCTTTCACCAGCATGCGGTTGACCTGCATGTCGTCCACAACCAGAACCCGTTTCCCAATCAAACTGCCGAGTTTTGCCAGCTTGCCTTCGTCAATCAGGTTGTCGAAGGAGCGAAGAAACTGGAGTTTGTTGAACACACCTTCAAGCTCTCCTTGCACCAGGTGTTCAGAGAATGCAGAAGGCGTGGTTTGGGCGTCGGTATCGAATACCAGTACGGGTGTCACCTGAGCGTGGTGACCCAAATCACCGGCGCGCAGCGCTTTCACCAATGCCATATCCTGTTCGAGCATAGCGCGCTCCAGCACAATGAAATCGACAGGCTGGTTAAGCTCGTGGGTGAATCCTGTCTCGACATCATGGGTAAAACAGGCTTGGATGTCTAACGCGCCGAATTCCTTAGAAAGCCAACCGCCTGCTTCAGGCTGGGCAACAACCAGACAGGACTTACCCGCGGCAAACTGTTTGATGCGGCCTTGGGTTTCTTCATCCTGCTCTTGTTGGTCAACAGAAGGGAAAGTTAAGACAAATTCGGTGTATTCACCTTCAACAGAGTCGCAGCGTATTGTGCCGCCAAAGGATTCCATCACGCGTTTGCAGTAAGAAAGGCCAAGGCCATTACCTTGCTGCTTGCCGCTGGTGTAGAACTCATCAAAGATTTGAGAAAGCTGTGCTACCGGGATTCCGGGTCCGGTATCGACAACATGCACTGAATTCCCGTCTTTTGAATGAGCAAAGTGAATTCTGATACGACTTTCCGGATGTGAGTCAAAGTAGTACACCGCATTCTTTAGCAGGTTTAAAAGCACAAAGCTATAAAGGGTATCGCTGCCGTGGAAGAAGAAGTCATCCTGCACGTTCAGATCAATCCGGCTTCTGTGGTCTTCACTGTAGAAGCTGAAATCCTTGATCGCTTGTGTCGTCAATTCTGCTGCAGAGTAATAGGCGAATAAGCTGGTGCTGATGCCGTCCCCGCGAAGCTCATCCAGAATGGCATCGATAAAACGGGTGCCGAGTTGAACGGCTTTTTTACCTTCTGACAATTCTTGATAGAGCTTCTGCATTTCCTGAGAAGCAAAAGGCGCAAGCGAGCCATTTTCGACACCAAACATGTCCGCATCGATCCTCTCGAAATGGTATTTAATTTTCGTGAGTGGATTGCGGATTTCATGGGCGATAGAGCCTGCTAAGACCTGCGACTTTCGCACTTTGTCTTCGGTAACAATAAAGCGGTTGGCTTCATCAAAAAGCCGTTGCAAGCCCATGATTTCTTCACTGGAGAACAGGTCGTTGTCTTTCGACACCATATACAGATGGGTAACTTCTTTCTTCTCGTTCGTAATGGGAAGCACCAGAGAAGTCCCTGCATTGACCATTGCCCGGGTGACATCAAGCAACTCTTCCTGTACTTCAGGCTCTTCATGCTTGATTTCATACTCCAGTTCTTCTTTCACCAGCACCGAGCGGTCACCATGGAAACAGGAGAGGAAAACATTGTTGTCTGCGTTGTTGTCGACCTTTTGAATTCGACCAAATTTGGCATTCAACACTTTGTTAAGCTGAACCACGGCATCATCGGTGGAATAGCGGAACTCTCCAATCAGGTTACAGATGTTTTCAACCGGATTGCCTTTCTCTTTATAGAAGAGGCGGTTCACTTTTCCTCGAATGTACTTGTGTGAGCGGTTCCAGAACATACCGGCCAGTACTGTCCAAGCCACAAAGATGACGCTTTCCATCGGGAAGTGACGGGCCGTCAATAGCGATATAGGCACGATATACAGCGACGCGTTAATCAGGAAGCTGACGACGATCATCGCGATATAACGGCTGCTGTAAAAGCGGTTGTGCAACAAGGCATAACCAACCAGCAGAGCTTCGATGATGGACAGGGCAGGCGGCACCCAGACGATCGAGAAATCGTTGAATACCACAGGAATAAGGAAATGCGCCATAAACGTCGAGACGATAAAGGCGACCATCCCCAACACCATGTACTTTGCCTTGATCTGCTGCAGTTTGACTTTGCTTCGGCTGGAGTACACGAAGTTGGTTAGGGTCATGATGATCAGCAGGATCAGAATCCCGAAGAATACGCCGCTTGTCGGTCCAAAGTGTATGACGAAGTTGCCGATGTCATACACATCTACGGAAACCACATTCAGTCCAGGTACCAAATTGGTGACCAAGGTGATTGCGCAGGTGGTGAGGAAAAACCACCAGTGCCAGCGCTTTATCTTAAACCCTTCATGCTCTGAGACTAACCGGCAGGAAAACAGGTAAGCGAAAGCAAAAGCTAATCCCGAAAACAGGTTTGCCGCCAATGCCATGAGGGTTGCACCGGGCTCGCCAAAATACACCAAAAGGCCAGACTGGAAATAGGCGTTCGACAGAATCCACGCCGAAATGAAGGCGGTATAAAGGGTGTATGGGCGATATAAAGGCCGGGTGATCCCCGACCTGTTTTTTGCCAGGGACCGCGCGAAATTGGTGGCCCAAATCGCGACAATACTGGCGATAGCGACAAGGAATATCGCTATATAGTTACTGGAGATAGCCCCGATAAAATCATGCATTGGCAGAGGCTCTCGCGAGTTTTCGCATTGAAATAATTCTCTTGTTGTAATCTCTGAAGCTGTTTTCTTCGAATGCCTGACTCATTGGGCCTGTGAAAACGACACCTTGATAAGTGGTTAACGCTGTACCCGCGACTTGCTGTTGGCAAAGCGCGACGTAAGGCAGAATGTTTTTGCTGTCATTATTCACTGATTGGTAGAACCCGAGGATAGAAGGTTGTTCGACGATGGTGTAAGCCACCTCAAGGCCAATATCAGCCAGTTTCAACGTCAAGTATTTGAGTGTCAGGTATAGAACATGGTTCAACTTCTCGCGTGGTCCGCTGATGGCCATTCTGATTATTTCACAGACAGCTTGCTTTTGTGTAACAGCTCGCAAAAGGGAATAATCAAATTTTTCAACAGATTGAATATTTAATTTACTTTTCAGTCTGTTAGAGAAAATGCCGGACTGTTCTAATGTGCTAATTTTCTCATTTGATAAGGTGAGAGTCCAACTGTCTGTTTGGAAGAATGGGTCAAACGTCAACCAGTTGTCACGTTGCTCATAACGTTGAATAAGCGCAGAAGAGAGAAGCAACGGAGCCTGGCCACCAATATCTTGGTACAGGATGAAGTGCTCACCGGACGCAGAAATATCCAGGTAGTAAAGCATCTCGTACCAATGCTGTTGCTTCACAAAGGTTTCAAGGTTGATAAGGACGTTGGCAAGAGAAAGCGTCATCGGATACAGAGAGTGGCTGGTTAGGAACAATCTCTCATCGTTACGGATGTCTTCCACTACCTCGTAGCGGTACATTTCGCTGACATTTTCCTCAGAACTGGTTGGCGGGCATTGCTCATCATAGTGTGCTTGCAGATGGCGTTTGGCTTGCTGATTGATTTGAAACGCTTTGAACTCTGCCCAGCACATCAGAATGTCACCATAGAAAGCAATAGCTGTGCGCTCGATATACAAGAACAAGGATGGAAGATCGTTAATGGGCTTCACGCCGGTAATCGTTTTTGCCAGCGGCGATGTTAGCGTGGTGTAAAGGTTGCCACGGGGTGCATCCGGATCCTGCATTTGATGGATTTCATTTACGCGATACGAAACGATTTTTTCGAACAGGTCAAAGTAATGATTTTCATACATATATTCTTCAACGGACTGCATGAAAGCCTGCTTATTACTCTCAGTTGCTTGTGCATGGCTCAATGCAATGATGGTTTGCTGAAGGTTGGCATGAAGGGAAGATGGCTTGATATTGATGTCGTACATACTTAATTCCTCGACGTAGTTCAAAAAAGTCCAGTTAAGTGTACGATCTCTTTAATGCAGTCATGCGATGACAATCACAAATGTCCACTTATTGAAACAATTTCGACCATTTACATAAAAGAGAGCGATTGCTTAACGCTATCTAGCTGAGAAGGCAGGGAAGTTGCCGGAGGTGAAATTAATTGGATTTTGTGTTGATGATGTTGCCAAGTTTTACAGGCAGATGAATTGCGTGAGTCAGTCAGGATTTTGATACAACCTTGGTGAGGATCTCTCACTAGGGTAATGAGGTGTTTCCTTTGCCTGAGAGGAGCTGCCATGAGTGAGAAGGACACCTTTGCCGAAGTGGTCGACATGCACCACGGAGGAAAGAACAAATTGGAAATTGCGAATGAATTATCGCAACAGGGCTGGGCTTTTTATGACGCTTTGGAGTTTACAGAAAGTGTCTATGAGCATGAGTCTCTTTCTGATCCAATAAGGATGGGAAGCTCGTTGGAAGAGATGCGAAAACAGCCTCCGATAGATTTTTAAATGCTTATACCCAAACAACCTGAATGCGAGTATCTTCAGGTCGTTTGGGTATATCTATACGAAGCCAGCACTTGCTGGCTTCATTTTGTTCAATAGTAGCTAGATTTCATAATTCGTTCGTTTTAATTGAATGAGTCAACATTAAGAATTATGTTTCATCAGGTGGATGAACACCTGTTTAAAGCATTAAATCTATCAAAATTTGAATACGGTCATTTATATCTCTCCCACTCACACTATCGTTATTTAATGCAACATGGTTGCAACATTGATGGGGTGTATACCTAGCAGCAGATTCAGTGCTTGCAGCAGGGTATTTCAAGGAAGTGACTAGTATGAACGCATATTATTCAACATTGAGTGGATGGCTGATCCCTATTACCCGGGCGATGAAAAGCCATGACATCGATCCGATCAAAACCTTAGAAAAGTTTGATATTTCTCCTTCTGAAGTCAACGATCCTGAAGGAAGGGTCTGCGTGCAAAGCCTTGGCAATTTGTTCGCTTACTGCAACAACAAAGTAGGTGGTCGCGCTTTTAATATCGAAGTGGCGCGAAGCTTTCATCCCTCAGTGCTTCATGCACTTGGTTATGCAGTGCAATCTGCATACAGCCTTCAAGAAGCGTTAGAACGCGTCGCCCAATATAAACGTGTGGTTTCCAACTGTTGCAATATGTACGCTTATGAGGAAAGGGGGGTCGACTTCGTGTCAGATTTGGAAGTCTATCGCTATGCAGACAGCGGCCGCCAGGTGCTTACGCCTCATATGATCGAAGCGTTTCAGGCGACGCTGGTGCAATTATCCCGCGACATTGTTGGTCGTGACTTCAATCCAATCAAAATCCAATTTAACTTCGAGCGTCCAAGTACGGATTGCGAAGTGGCGGCAGCGTTTTTCGATTGTCCCATTGAATATGGCTGCGATCGCAATGCGGTTGTGATGGATGCGGAAATTGCCCGAACTCAGTCGATCGGCAGTAATCCCGCCATTAACGAAATGCACCTCGAAATGCTGAACAAATTCATGTGTCGGGTAGATAAAACCAATCTGACCTTCCAGATTGAAACCCGAATCGTGGATGAACTACCGCTCGGTGCACCGTCTCAGGCGGATGTTGCAAAACAGCTGGGACTGAGCCTCAGAAACCTTCAGCGTAAACTGAATGATCAGGGAACCTGTTATAAAGACATCCTCGACAATACGCGTAAGAGGCTGACGATGAACTACATCAAGCAACCTCACATGAGTATCAGTGAAATAGGTTACTTGGTGGGCTTTTCCAATGTGGCTAACTTCAATCGCGCATTCAGGCGTTGGGAGGGGTGTGCACCTGGTGAATATCGTCACCGTTATCTTTCGGCTAATACCTTGGCAGAAAGCTGTCGCCATTAATCAATCAACAAAGAGATTTTCACTCAGGGGCGCCATTGTGGCGCTCCTTTTTTATACATATATGGGTAAACAGGAGAAATACAGATAAGCCTTTGGCATAAATTAACAAAGCCTTCTCCCGTCGTTGGCGCATATTGAGCATTCAGTATCGAAGAAGTCATGCATCCTTCTGATATCCAAACCTATCGGAAATCTCAGAAAAAGGAGGCTTGCAGTCGGGAGATCAATATGAATAACGCAGAGAAACTTTCTGAGCCGGTCATGATGGAACAAGAAACGGCCCAGTGCTCTGAAAATAAGAGCGCAGAAACCATCAATACCTTGTTCTATTTGCAAAAACGCGCCTTTAACAAAGAGAGATACCCCAGTTACGAAAGCCGGGTTGCGGATTTGAAATTACTTAAATCTGCCATTCATCGTGAAAAGGACAATTTGCTGAGAGCGTTGGAACAAGACTTCGGCTATCGAAGTCACGATGAGAGTATGCTGGGCGACATCTTTTCTTCTCTGTCCTCGATTGACTACACGATAAAGCATCTTCGTCGCTGGATGAAACCTCAAAAACGCAAAGTCGGCATTGTCTTCCAGCCTGCCAGGGCAGAAATTCATTATCAGCCTTTGGGCGTGGTGGGGATCATTTCGCCTTGGAACTACCCGGTCTTTCTCACTATCGGACCATTGGTGGCTGCCATTGCGGCAGGAAACCGCGCGATGATAAAAGTGTCCGAATACACCCCCGCGACCAATGCTGTGCTGGTGGACATGCTCTCCAGCGTCTTTCCGCGCGACAAAGTGCATGTGGTGGAAGGGGATGCCAATGTGGCCAAATCTTTCTCTGAATTGCCTTTTGATCACCTGCTGTTTACTGGCTCAACGCAGGTTGGCAGGCATGTGATGCTAGCCGCTGCCGACAAACTCGTTCCAGTGACCCTTGAATTAGGTGGGAAATCGCCGGTGATCATTGATGACAAGATCCCCCTTAATGAAGCCGTTAAACGCTTTATCTATGGCAAAACCATGAATGCGGGGCAAACCTGTGTTTCTCCAGATTACATTTATTGCCCGAATGAAAGATTGGATGAGTTGGTTGCGGAGATAAGCCGTCGCTATGAATCTATGTATCCCTCAACACTCGGCAATGACAAACGTACACGAGTAATCAATCCCAAACAGTTTCAGCGTTTGATGGGGTATTTGGAGGAAGCACAGGCACAAGGTGCTCAGGTCGTGCATCTTGGTGAGCTTGATGTTCAACCGGAAGGTTGCTTTATGCCTCTGACATTGGTGTTGGGTGCCAGTGCATCTATGAAAGTCATGCAGGAAGAAATCTTTGGCCCAATCTTACCGATTCTTGGTTATCAGGATACCCAGGATGTGATTGATGCTATTAACAGCAACGCACGCCCACTTGGGTTGTATGTTCTGAGTTTTGACAAAGGCTTTCAGCGTCGGTTTTTGAGAGAAACGCACGCGGGTGGTGTTTGTATCAATGACGCGGCATTCCATGTGGTTGTCGATGATTTGCCATTTGGTGGTGTTGGAGATTCAGGTATGGGCAGCTACCACGGTGTGGAAGGCTTCAGAACGTTCTCCCACTGCAAATCGGTTTTGGTACGCGGGAAATTGTTTTTCAGCGATATGCTCTTCCCACCGTACGGAAAAAAAATGCATCACTTGTTCTACAAGTTCTTTGTTGGAGAGTAGATACGTGACGCTGTCACGATAAAACGTATACAACAAGGAACCCAAACAGAAGGATGATGAACGTGACCAATGGTATTCAACAAAGCAACATCACATTGGCGACTTTTATTGAAAGCGCCTGCGACAAATACGCTGACAAAACGGCTTTCTATTGCGGACCGCAAAGCCTTAGCTATCGTGATGTTGAGGAAAAATCCCGCCAGTTTGCAGGCTGGCTTCAAAACAATACGAACTTAAAGCCGGGCGATCGGATAGCAATACAGCTTCCTAATATTCTCGATTTTCCTATTGCTGCGTTTGCAGCCTTGCGCGCCGGATTGGTGCTTGTAAACACCAATCCACTTTATACGCCGAGAGAGATGCAGCACCAATTTTCGGACTCTGGTGCGAAAGCGTTAGTGATCTTTGCACCTCTTTCTGCACCTTTAGCCTCTGTGATTGATCACACCGACATCGATGTCGTGATTTACGCAAAAGGAGGAGGGAAGGCCTCGACATCAAGCGAGCGGGATATTCTTCAGGCAGATTTGGATGAGATCCTTGCGGGAGAAGCGGCTTCTTTTGTATCGCCTGCGATAGATGCTGGAGCACTCAGTATGTTGCAGTACACAGGCGGGACAACCGGCAGAGCAAAAGGGGCATGCCTGACTCACGCTTCTGTGCTGGCGAACATGGCACAAATGGAAGAGCGTTTGAAAGACGTGGTAGTGCCGGGAGAAGAGTTGTTTGTCTGTCCGTTGCCGCTTTACCACATCTATGCATTTGCCGTGAACCTCATTCTGTTTTTCTCCCAAGGTAACACCAACATTCTGATCCCCAATCCAAGAGATCTCGATACTTTTGTTGCCCAACTCCAACCGCATAAATTTACGGGTTTTGCCGGCATTAACACATTGTTTGTCGGCTTATGTCAGCACCCTGAATTTCGCGCTCTGGACTTCTCGCACCTCAAAATTACGCTTTCTGGCGGAACGGCGCTGATCGATGCTGCCCGCGTAGCGTGGGAAGAGGTGACAGCTTGTACCATCACCGAAGGGTACGGCATGTCAGAAACCTCACCGGTGATCAGTCTGAATCAACCGGGGGCAGAACATTACGGCACTGTCGGTCGGCCTTTAATCAATACCGCCGTGGAAATCTGGGACTTGAACGACAGGGCTCTACCGCAAGGCGAGGTCGGCCAGATTGTGTTGAAAGGCGAACAAGTCATGAAAGGGTACTGGAATAACCCAGAAGAAACGGGACAAGTCTTAACAGCGGATGGCTTTTTTAAGACCGGGGACATGGGGGTGATCCTAGAGGACGGCTGTATTCAAATTGTTGACCGGCTCAAAGATATGGTACTGGTTTCCGGCTTTAACGTTTACCCAAGTGAAGTGGAACAAGTGCTTTGCTCGCACCCCGATGTATTGGAAGCCGCCGTGATTGGGGTAGCCGATGAAGCTACTGGCGAGGCAGTTAAAGCTTTTATCACGGCAAAAGAGACGTTGGAACTGTCAGCGTTGGAGGCTTTTTGTCGCCAAAATCTCACGGCTTACAAAGTACCAAAGCAAGTTGTTGTGGTGTCCGAACTCCCGAAAACTGCCGTTGGTAAAATCCTTCGAAAAGATCTTCGAACAGTTTCTTAAATCCATTTTTCTGTCCTTTACTTTTTCTCGTCTTTTCCGGTGCTAGATGCACCGGCTTTTTTTCCTTGTTGCCTGTCGTTCTGAAGGCATAAAAAAGCCCGCGAGGCGGGCTGTTTTAAGGACGGTTACGTTCTTTGTTCAGAAACGGTAGTTTGCTTGTGCACCAACAATCAGCAAATAGCCTTTTGCCGTATAGTCATGGTCTGCCGCGAACAAGCTGGTTTCAGTAAAAGACTCATCTGAACGGTCCATGTAAGCCAAACCGAGATCAAACGACCAGTTGGTATCAAGTTGATAATTCATACCTGTCGAATACCAATAGGCATCTTGGTCAGGAATGCTCAGGGTTGTTTCTCCAGCTTTTTCGTCGAGTGCAAAGCCCGCCCGCAGCTTGATGGCTGGGTTGAGCTGATAGGTCGCACCAATCGCCCAGCGCCAGCTGTCTTCATACTTTTCAGGCTTCAAGAAACAGATGCCTCCATTGATACTGCAGTCACTACTGGAAGCACTAAATTCCTTGTATTCACTCCATTGCGTCCAAAGCGCGCTATAGTGAATTGCCCATTTGTCATCTAGCTGGTGGAATCCCGAAAACTCAGCGATCGCCGGTAGCGGTACATTGGAAACGGCGGTGGTTGAACCGCCACCGGGAATGGCAACACCTGGGCTGAAATCGTTGAAAGTGCCTTCGAGCTTGAGATCAACGCCTGCACGGTAAGAAAGGCCAAGACGGTTTTTCTCATCCAGTGCCAACAACGCGCCCACGTTCCAGCCAAATGCCCAGTCATCACCATCCCAACTTAAAATCTTGTCTGAGGCCTGCACACCGAAACTGCCAGCACCCCCGCCATAATGTCGGTTTACCTCGCCACTGGCGTAAACCAGGCTAATACCTGCGCCAAGACTCAGCATCGGAGAGACCTGATAGGCGATAGCAGGGTTGATGTTAACGGTGAATAGCTCTGTGTCTCCACCGATATCTCCAGCAATGAAATCGTCTTTTAAATCAGTTCCCAATCCGTAATTGGCGTACAGTCCTAATCCCACGGCCATTTGTTCATTAAGAGGCTGAACATAGTAACTGGCAGGGACAAACTGGGAAGGAATAATGTCTGACGAAGACTGTGCCGCAGAATTACCTGTCACGTCGATTTCTGCGTCAAAGTAAATCATTGAACCGGAGAACTCAGGACGTTCAAAGAGCGTCATGGTGGCCGGGTTTCGTCCCATTGACGCTGCGCTGTCCCCGATGGCGGCTTCACCGGCATAGGCGCGGCCAAGACCGCCGGATGAGTCAAACGCGATTTGATAGCCCGCTGCGTTGGCGTTGCCAATACTCATTGCCGATAGTACGAACATTGCTGTTGTAGAGAGAGTAAGATGTGTAATTTTCTTTGCTGCCATAACAACCTCCATGGCTGAAGTAATCCGTGATTTTTATAAGAATCCTTCAGATGGTAGGCAGTTACGTATTTCGGGCTGTAGTCTCGATGTGCCATTAACCTATCTTAATGGGTCGGTGAGACAAGGCGGGGATGAATGAGAGTTATTTGTATGAAGAATTTAGGTATCGAGCAGGCATAAGCCACGTGATGTTAAGCAGAAACGCACAAGAGGTTTTAGATGTCTCTTGTGCGTAGGAGGGTTATGCGATTTTGACGAGGCTCTTTCTTTCAGACCCGATAGGGACTGGTGGGGAAATATACCCAAAATAGGCGCAGATACTGATTTCATTGAATCGCGCCAGTTGCTGCTTATATTCAATGGCCGAAGCAATGACTTCAACACCAAGACTGGATGCCATTTTTATCATTGGTTTGAGTAACAAGTGGTTACCGTCATCTTCTGCGTTTTGAATGAACGAGTGGTCGAGTTTTACAAAAGCCGGTTTTAATGTCCTGAGATAAGAGACTGAGGAAAGATGTTGACCAAACCTGTCTATACCATATCGTAAACCTGCGTCTGACAGGTTTCGACACGCGCGCTCACAATCTTTAGGGTGGTTACACGCAATGGCCTCAGCAAACTCAACAAACAAACGATCTTTGAGTTTGTTGATGGTCAAAGTGCTGGTCAACCATTTTAAGAACTCCGGGTCTCTAGTGCTGTCAGCCGTTAAATTGATGGAGTAGGGGCCATTGTTTTTATCTTTTTCTAACAAAGAGATGACCTGTGTTATCACGCAGCGGTCAAAGTGTTGCGCCAGCGACAGTCGGGAAAGATCGGAAATGAGCTTATTGGCGGGGATAAACTCATCATTGAGCTGCAGTTTGGCAAACACTTCATAGTGTTGGACTTCATGGCAAGCTCTTGAAAATACAGGCTGTACGGTTAATTCAACCAATTTTTCTTCAATGGATGTCCTTAAAGTCTGGTCAAGCTGTTCTTGTGTATATTCTTGCTCAGTACTAGAGAAAACAAACACGCTGTCGGTGGCTTCTGCTTGAGTAAGTGCGGTGTTAGCACGTGCCATTATTGATGACATGGTGTCATCGGCATGGTTTTCAGTGATCCCGATCGTAAACCCCTTGGCAGTAGGTATGCCGTTACTAATTATCTCACCATTGACTGCACGGATAATTTCGCTCAAATAAGCTCTTGCCTGTTTTTCATGAACACTCGGAATAAGAATCGCAATCTCAGACTTCCCGAGCCTTGCAACCATTGCGTCGTTCGATTGCGGAAGAATCTTGCCAAACGCTTTACTCATAGATCGGAGACAATCGTTAAGGCTTTTTGTGCCCCGGGACGGGTCAATCTTCTCCAGCCATTTTAGGTTGATGAGCATTAACACACCGCAATCTCCGTCTGACAACCAACTTTCAGTCTGGCGGGTCAGGAAACTGCGGTTGGGTAATCCTGAGCCTTCGTCAAACAGGTACTTGGTGCGCAAGGCACTGATTTCCTCGTTCAAGGTTTCAAAA
The DNA here is from genome assembly GCF_000973155.1 of Grimontia sp. AD028. Classification (NCBI taxonomy): domain Bacteria; kingdom Pseudomonadati; phylum Pseudomonadota; class Gammaproteobacteria; order Vibrionales; family Vibrionaceae; genus Grimontia; species Grimontia sp. AD028. The sequence goes on from NZ_LASY01000098.1 coordinate 14,529, forward strand.
AGGCTCTGGAGTTGCGATGACATATCATTGAAAGTATGTGTCAATTCAGAGAGGTCGCTGGCCTTTGGTGAAGGCAAATGCCCCGAGAAATCAAGTTTCGCAATACGTTTGGCTTCTTTGGTGATGGTTTTGATGGGGGAGAGCATACGCCCAAGGGTAAAACGTACAATCAGTGTTGCAGCGGTCACGAGAGTGACAGCGGAAATAATGAATGAACGAAGTAACTCCCAAAGTGCAAGATTGGCGCTGTCAGGTGGTATCTGGATGGAAAGAGACGCTAATTCCGTCCAACTGTTTCGAACCGTTGTAGTCATCCATATTGGCTCAATGAATCCTAAAGAAGAAAACCAAACTGGTGCTTTTTGCTGGAGCGCGTCTTCATTGACCCAACTTTGTAATTCACCGTCAAATATCCACTGCAAAGTGACCTGACTAACCAATGCGTCTTTTGACAATACCGCAGAGAAGAAGCGATCGCTTTTTTCCAGATCCCCAGTTTCCAGAATAGGGACTAACGCCGCGCTCAGGTTTTGCAAAGCGCTATTGGCATGTGACTGCATTTCTTGCTGTATAAAAGCATGGTTGATAGTGAACTCAGCATAAGCCATAGCCGTACAAAGCAAAATGAGTGTTGCAGCCACCACAAGCGTGATTTTATTGGTTATTGTCATGCTTCTTTCCGTTTTCTGGTGTCTCTAAAAACAAATAGATGATTTCGTTATCTTCCTATTGCTGCTCTACCTACCTCAGCGTTTCATATTGATTCACAGTTACTTTATTACATGCGGCTTAAAAGGGTCTTCTCGCCGCTTATTCCCTATTCAAGTGGTTTGCTCGTCTCCGGTGGTTGTACTTTCAGGGATGAAAGCAAGCGTCCGGTAGAATTAAGAATGCGATACTCCGCGACGAGGTAGTCATACTCAGCAGCGAGATAGTCTTTTCTTGATTCAAACAATTCATTTTCAGAATCCAGAAGGTCAATAAGCGAGCGTTGCCCCAAGCCAAATTGGAGGGTGTACGCACTTTGTGTTTCTACGGCAGCAGCAACATGTTCATTCAAATAAACCATCTGCTCACGCAGGCTGACGCGGGCGTTCCAGGCTAACCTAGTACCTTCTATCACATCTCTGACCGCCTTCTGGTTCACCTCTTTTGACTCACCAATACGATAGGCCATTTCGCGCTCAAATGCGGTATCTCTTCCACCGTTGTAAAGGTTGTAACGAACGCGCACCATGGCCTGTAGATCATCGTCATGCCCCAAGGTACCACCAATATCGTTGTTCCAGTTTCCGTTCAGTTCAAGACTGACCTCGGGATAATAAGAAGATTTGGCTGCCTCATGTTGGAAATTGGCTGCGTTGATGTCTGAATAGGAAAGCTTGACAGTTGGGTGTTCTTTCTCAGCAATCTCGATGGCCTGGCTTAAGCTGGCAGGAATCAGTCCAGTGTCTGGAGACGGCGTGCTCAGGTTTTCTGGAGGAAGATTCACTACCCTGATGTAGTTACTTCTGGCATCCATTAGATTGTTTTTTGCTGCAGTCAGATTCGATTTAGCGCGAGCCAGCCGACCTGTGATCTGGGATAAATCAGCCGACGAGCCTAGTCCAGAGTCTGTCTTTTCTTTGATCTGTCCATAGATAGACTCATGGCTTTTCAGATTTTCCTCGGAAAGCTCAACAACCTGTTTGGCTTGAAGGTATTGGATATAGACCCTGACCGTTTCTAACGCCTGATCTTCAGAGGTCGAAACGAGATTCCAGTATCCGGATTTGGCCTCCGCCTTAGAGCGCTCAACCTCGCTTTTAGTTTGGAAACCGCTGAATAAAGCCTGTCTGATACTGATTCCTGCTTCACCGGGATTCAGTTCATCATCTTTCCTGCCTGCAGCCCGGGTAGAAGGGCTATCGGTTTGTTCCCAACCATAACCTGCGGTGAGGTCAATGACGGGTAAATAACCCGCAAACGCCTGATCAACTTGTTCTTCTTGTGCCTTGTAAGCATGGAAGGCTCTCCTTACATCAGGGCTGGAGGAGAGGGTTTTTGCTACGGCTTGCTCCAGCGTGTCTGAATACCCGACAGTAGGGATCAACAAAGCGCACGAGAGGGAATACTTGATTAGGTTGTTGAATCGTTTTTGACTGTTGCGGGTACACGTCATGTGCAAACTCCTGGGTCATGTTCTTTTTTTAACGCTCTCGGAGCGCTGATTCTCTGGCACGAAGAATAGGGTTGAGAATATAGTCGAGTACAGTGCGTTTCCCGGTAATGATATCTACGCTGGTTAGCATGCCGGGAATGATTGGCATTGCGGTACCTTCTTTATCTTCGAGGTTGGAAACGTCCGTCCTGACCCTCACCAAATAAAAACTGTTACCTTTATCGTCCTGCGTAGTGTCCGCACTGATATGCTCCAGTTTTCCTTTAAGGCCACCATAACGAGTGAAGTCGTAAGCTGTGACTTTGACGACAGCAGGCAAACCTGAATGCAGGAATGCGATGTCTTTTGGTTGGATTTTGGCTTCTATCAGTAATTGGTCTTCGTTTGGGACAATCTCAAGGATGTCTTCACCTGGACGCACGACTCCGCCCAAGGTGTTGATGTGAATAGTTTTGATGGTGCCATTGACAGGAGAGGTAATAATGGCTTTATCTACTTTGTCCTGAGAACCCACTTTCGCTTGTTGGAGACGGGATAACTTTGCTTCCAGTTCACTGACTTGCGTTAGGTTTTCGTTTTTGAAGGCAAGAACGGATTCACGTCGCTTCAGAATGGCCTCGTCCTGTTCTGCTTTAAGTTTGGGTTGCATCTGGTGCAGGGCGGCGATTTCACCGCGCATATCGTTGAGCTGGCGTTGAAGCTTCAGTAGCTCAACTTCAGGGACGATTTTCTTCTTGGCGAGCGGTTTTGTCAGCTCATATTCGCGGGCGACCAGCTTCGCACTGTTCTCAAGTGTCTTTATCTTGGTTTTTAGTTCTTTAATTTCCTGTTGTTTCTGAAGTACCTGACGGGACTGGATTTCGACTTTGTTCTTTAAATCGTCTAAATGCCCTTGATACTCGAGAGTCTGTCGTTGAACCAATTCGGGCTCCTGAGATTGAAGTTCTTCAGGAAAATCTAATGCCATAGGCTCAATAAGTATTTGTGACTCCCAGTTAACATCCAGCCCTTGAAGCTTGATACTGGCGAGCTCTTTTTGTAGTCGAATAATGTTGGCATTCAGGCTTGCATCTTCTTCTTCCTGTTGAGCGACATCTGAGCGAAAGCGGGTATCGTCGATGCGTACAATAGGCATACCTTTTTCTACGATCATCCCTTCTTTGACGTACATTTCCTGTAAAATTCCGCCGTCAAGGCTTTGAATCAACTGTACCTGTGATGAAGGAATAACCTTGCCTTCACCACGTGTGACCTGATCGAGTGAAGACAAAGAAGCCCAAACAATAAATGAGGCAACAATGAAAATAAGAAGCCAGACAACAACACGATATTTGCCGGGAACATCCATCATCATGGCGCCATATATATCGTCAGCCATGTCGACGTGTTCACGGTCCTGATTTTTACTCATTATTGGCTGTTCTCCTGCTCTGGCTTTCGCTAGCTGAGTTTTGAGATAGCTTTTGAAGGACAGTTGTTCTTGGTCCGTCTAAAAATACGCGACCTTTATCCAAAACAATGACTCGATCGACAATATCAAGAAGAGACATTTTATGGGTGACTAAAATAAGCGTTCTGTCTTTGCTTACTTGTTGCATCGCCCGAATAAATTGCTTTTCTGCAAATGCATCCATTGATGCAGTTGGCTCGTCCATTAATAAGATAGATGGCTCATTGAGTATAGAACGCGCAAGTGCTACAGCTTGACGTTGTCCACGAGAAAGAGATTGACCACCTTCACCCACCTGTTTATCGAGGCCTTGTGAATCCAGAGAGGTGAAATGAGAAACGCCAGAGAGCTGTACGGCTCGAATAAGCTGATGCTCAGTGACCTGTCTTGTACCGAATAAAATGTTGTCACGGATCGTGCCATGAAACAGGGTGATATCCTGTGGCATGTACCCGACGTTTCGGCGCAGATCGGCAGGGTGTATTTGTTTGGAATCAATACCGTCGAATCTCAGGCTTCCTTGTGTTGGCTGGTAAAGCCCAGCAAACATTTTGAGCAAGGATGTTTTACCTGACCCATTCTTCCCAATGATGGCAATGCTTTCACCTTCATTGATTTTCAGGGAACTTGGATAAATGACTGGCTCTTCTTCTTCATTGAAAGCAAAAGAAACGCCCGCGCATTCAATTTGACCTTTCAACTGCCTGCGACTTATCAAATGGCCTTTATCCTGATATTCGTCTTCTTGATCCATAAGTGCATCAAGTTGGCGAAGTGAGCTCATTGTTTGATTTGAGCGCGTCAGTAAGTTGGCTAATGAGGCCATAGGGGAGACTACTCGGCTAGACAACATGACTGCAGCGATAATACCGCCCATAGATATGTCACCCTGAGACACCCTAAATACGCCGAGAATTACGACGGCAATAGCGGTCATTTGCGTCACAAAGGTTGCTAGATAAGAAACCGATTGCGACGTTTTCTTTACCTTAAGTCCCCAAGTAGCAGAGTGGGCAATCATTTGTTGCCATGTTTTCTGCACAATACCTTCTGCTAAATTCGCTTTAATGGACTCCATAGCACTCAGGCTTTCAATTAAGTGCCCATTCTTCAGTCCAGCGAACTTGTTACTTTCCTCGATAGCGGCTCTAAGTTTTGGCTGTATAGCGCATGCATATCCAATAATGATGAGGCCAGACACCAGGGGAACAAAGGCCAAATCACCAGCAAATATATAGATAATGAAAAGGAAGAAAATCGCGAAAGGTAGGTCAACTAACGTTGTTATCGTTGTGGAAGTCAGCATCTCCCGCACGCTGTCAAATTCACTGATTTGTTTTGCCATTCCACCTACACTTGGCCCCCGTTTTTCGAGCGGGATCCCGATGGATTTAGCAAAAATGCGGGAAGAAACAACGATATCAATTTTCTTGCCGGCATTGTCGATAAGCATACTCCGCACGTAGCGGAGTATGTAATCAAATGTGAAGGCCAATGCTGCACCACTGGCAAGAACCCATAGTGACTCAAAAGCCTGGTTAGGGAGAATTTTGTCGTACACGTTCATCATGAACAGTGGCGAAACCAATGCGAATAGGTTAACAACCACTGACGCTAATAGAGCCTCACGATAGATAGGTGCTGCTTCTTTCAGCATGGAAAACAGCCAATGGCCTTTCTTGGTATGCAAATGCACGTCAACGCTTTGATCGCCTCGATATTGCTTTTTCACCAAGATGGCATAGCCAATATAGATCGCTTCTAGCTCTTCCTGGGTAAGTTCGGTCTCTCCTCCAGTATCAGGAAGTTGAATAACTGCAGTGCCTGTTTCTTTGTCAAAAGAACGAAGTAAACAGGCTTTTTGGTCCACTAAAAGTAGAACGCAGGGCGTCAGCATTTCGCCAATGGTATTGAGTGGCTTTCTCACCACTCGGGATACCAAGCCAGCTCGGGAGGAGGCTTGGGGGAAAAGCTCGGGTGTTAACCGAGCCTCCCTCATTGGCAAACTAGCGACTAATGCTTCACCGGAGCAGGGCGAGCCATAGTGCTCGGTCAAAATGACCAAGCACTCCAGAAGAGGGTCTTCTGTGGTTTGTCCCGCACCAGGAATCGTCCACTGGGGTTTTACATTGTCTGCTAATTGCAAAATATGACACCTTTTTCTTAGTGGTCGTCGATGTTTGGATCATCCAGGTGTGTTGTTGAGTTATCTAACGCATCAACACTCGCTGCTTTTTGGAACAATTCTTTGACGTTGTCATCGCTAAACACACCGTTTTTAATGATTCCATCGTCATCAACAATGTCATCCAAAGTGATGTCCTGCAGAATGATTTCCTGATTCCATACATGGTCTCCAGTGGTATCAACACGGAGTATGAGTGAGCCATCTTGCTCAAACATGTCTATGTCGTCCTCGCTTAGCAAGTTGTCATTGTCGTCGGTAACCAAGTCAGACAAGTTCAATGGAGGTTCACCCACAGAGAAATCAGTGACAGTGTCAGACCATGGCTGATTTGCAACATCTTCGCTGTGCCATACCAGTTCCACTTGATCCAATCCGCTGATGTTATGTTCTTCAATGACGTTAGATGGGTCTTCTTCTTGCGCGTCACCTTGTTGAGTTGCAAACCAAACATCTGCTACGGTTCGCTCTTCACCATCCGTCGTGGTGTAAGTAGATGATTTACCAATAGTGTTATTGTTTGACTCATCACTAGTAAAGTTAGCAGCCAAATCGATAGATGCTACTTTTGCATCTTCCATGCTGAGAAGTTCGTCAGCATCGGTCACACCATCTTGGTCTTTATCGACCCAAACGTTCAGCTCAGAGTAGATAGCATCGTTTTTATCGATAACACCATCAGCGTTGGAGTCATGTTGAGCCAGTGCTTCATATCCGTCAGCAGCAGTGGAACCGTCTGCAAGTCGGGTATTTGAACCGAACAGTTCTGAGCCATCATTGATTTGGCCATCCTTGTTGATATCACGCACCAATAGACCATCGCCGCCAGTGATCCAGCCTGTCTTAACATCCTTACCATCACCGTCATAATCAAAGTTAACAGGTTTCTCTGTTACATCTGACGTTTCGATACCGTCACCATCCAAGTCAAGGACAAGCGGTGTAATGCTCGGGTTCACATACTTACTTTTCACCGCCCAACCGCTTTGTGCACCTTTGGCATTCAGCGTACCAGCCACGGTATATAAGTTTTCGGCTTGAATGTTAAAGAAGCCGTGTTTGTCTGCGTAGATGACAGTCGTGGACCCATTAGGGTTATAAACGGTGACTTTCTCATGAGGTCTCCAGCCATTACCGTTGACGTGTTGAGTACCACCACCATCAAGGTGCCAGTGAACGTGACCAGATGTATCATTGCTCGTATCGCGATAGCCTTTATCGATAACGGTTATCGCACTTTGCACTTCGCCACCGCCAATGTGGGTTTCACCGTCGATTGGTTTGGCTTTAACAATGAGCCTTTCGTTACCTTCAACCTTGTTGTCGTTGATTGGTTTCGCACGGACTAATATTTCAGTCTGGTTAGCCGCAAACGTTAATTGGCTTCCACTTTTGAAGTTTGCCCAACTTGAACCTGTCCAGTACTCATAGCCACCCATGTCTTTGTTGTTGACGTCTGGTGAAGAGCCCGTAAATACGTTGACTTTCACCTTGGTGGCCTGATCAACGGCTTTGCTGAGCTTGATAGAAAATGTTGCCCAGTTGGATTCCTCGACTCTGTTGTTTCCGTTCGTATTGACAACGGAGAGTGTTGGTTTGTCAGCTTCATCAGTAATCACGGCTGCTTGAGACTGTACCCATCCCTGACGGCCAATGACTGCACCTTGGATCTTAATGGTCTCGTTACCTTCATAGACATTGTCATT
>NZ_LASY01000099.1:0-14884 GCF_000973155.1 Grimontia sp. AD028
GGGTCAGTGACGGTGATAGAGCCGGTTGCTGAGGTATCGACGTCACTGATTGCAGCAGAGGTATCACCCGTCACAACTGCAGACTGGTTGGTACCAGTGACCGTCACGACAATCTCATGCGTCGAATTGTCAGACGCGGTCAGGGTAAAGGTCTCGTTGGCTTCCTCGCCTTCTGGCAGAGATTGGGCTTTGTCTGGATCGACGGTGTACGTCCAGTTGCCATCCACCAGTTCAAAAGTGCCGTAATTACCGTCAATCGTAGTGTTGCCGATGGTGGCCGTTTCGCCGGAATCGGGGTCAGTGACGGTGATAGAGCCCGTCGCGGAGGTATCGATGTCACTGATTGCAGCAGAGGTATCACCGGTGACAACCGCAGACTGGTTGGTACCAGTGACCGTCACGACAATCTCATGGGTTGAGCCGTCTATCGCTGTGAGGGTGAAAGTGTCTGTGGCTTCTTCGCCTTCAGGAAGCGGTTTGGCTTTGTCTGGGTCAACGGTGTAAGTCCACTCGCCGTCCACTAATTCGAAGGTGCCGTATTCGCCTTGAATGGTGACATTGTCGATAGTGGCGGTTTCACCGCTGTCTGGGTCGGTGACAGTAATTGATCCCGAAGTCGAGGTGTCCTGATCGGTCACTTGTCCGGTGGTATCGCCAGTGACTATAGCAGCATCATCCGTCCCTGTTACGGTTACAACAATCTCATGGGTTGAGCCGTCCGACGCGGTGAGGGTGAAGGTGTCGGTTGCCTCTTCGCCTTCAGGGAGTGGTTTGGCTTTGTCTGGGTCAACGGTGTAAGTCCAGTTGCCGTCAATCAATTCAAAGGTGCCGTATTCCCCTTCGATAGCCACATTATCAATGGTGGCTGACTGACCACTGTCAGGATCGGTAATGTTGATCGAGCCGGAAGTCGAGGTGTCCTGATCGGTGACCGAGCCTGTGATATTTCCGGTGACGATTGCTGCATCGTCGGTGCCTGTGACTTCGATTTTTATCTGCTGTTGGGTGTTGTCAGACGCGGTCAAGGTGAAGGTTTCAGTGGCAACCTCGTTAGCACCCAAAGCCTCGGATTTAGACGGATCTAGGGTGTAAGTCCAATTGCCGTCGACCAGTTCGAGCGTACCGTAATTTCCTTCCAAGGTGGTATTGGCGAATTCCGGGGTGTCGTTGGTGTCAGCATCTGAAATGCTGATTTGGCCAGACGCGGTGACCGCATCACTGACATCAAGATAGTTAATGTTGCTAACTTCTTGGTAAGAACCCTCAACCAGTGCCAGATCGGTGCCAGGGACGATGTCTGGACCGTCGATTTGAACCAACAGGGTGGTTGGTTCGCTTGTACCACCAAAATATTCGCCCGTTTCCGTGGCAGATACTGTGAGTACGGCCATGGTGAAGAGATTGCCATAGGCGTCGGAATATTGAACGGTGGCATTTGCAGAAACAGGGTAGCTCTGGCCATTAAGTTCAATGGATTGTGATCCGTCGTTATTCAGTCTGCCATCACTGTCAGTAATGTTGGCGCTGAAGCCGACTGAACCGAAACTCAACGAGTCTGGCTGACTGTCGAGGCTAAAGTTTGCGGGTTCGCCATCTGCATCATCACCAAAGACAAACAGGTTGGTGACTTCCACAACAGGGCCTGTTTCGGTAGACACAGACCCTGTGAATTCTCCTGAAACCACCGCGGCATCAGCGGTTCCCTCTACGGTGATTACGATTTGGTGTTCGTTGTTTTCGCTATCGACAAGGGTGATGGTATCTGTGGCGGTTTGACCGGCATTCAGCCCTTGTGCAACAGACGGATCGAGGGTGTATGTCCACTCGCCGTCGACAAGCGAGAAGGAGCCGTATTGACCTTCTACATCGGTGTTGGCGATAACTGGGTTGTCCCCGCTGTCTGCATCGATGACAGAAACGGAGCCTGTTGCAGTGAGATCGGTTCCTTCCACCAAATTCGCGGAGGTGTCGCCTGTCAGTTCTGCGGCGTTGTCTGTACCAGTGACATTGATAGCCAGTTCATGGGTGCCGCCCATGGAATCGGTAATGATGATGGTGTCTGTGACGGTGACACCTTCATCGAGCTCTGCGGCAAGCTCCGGATCCAGTGTGTAGGTCCAGTTGCCATCTACCATGGTGAAGGAGCCGTATTGCCCTTGTTGATTGGTATCGGGCAAAGTCGGGTTATCACTGGTGTCTGGGTCGCTGACAGACAGGGAACCGCTGGCGGTGAGTGAGGCGCTATCATCGCTAACCGAGCCTGAAATATCGCCTTCCAGCATGGCTGAATCTTCACTGCCGGTAATGGTGATAACAATGTCATGCACGGAACCATCAGAGGCGGTGATACTGATGGTATCGGTGGTCGATTCACCTTCGTCGAGATACTGTGCAAGATCGGGATCCAGTGTGTATGTCCATTCGCCATCGACCAAGGTTAATGAACCATATTGCCCGTCAATTGTGCCGTTTGGTAGGGTAGGGCTCTCCCCTGTATCTACATCGACCAGTGACACCGAACCAGTCGCAGTGAGTGCTGCACTGCCTTCGGTGATCACGCCTGTGGTGTTACCCGTCAGCACAGGTTCCTGATCTGTCCCGGTAATCGTAATGGTGATTTCGTGTTTTGAACCGTCTGACGCTTCAAGCGTGACGACATCAATGGTGGTTTCACCATCTGGCAATGCTGCGACTGAATCTGGGTTCAGGGTATAAGTCCATTCCCCATCGATCAGTGTTAGCGAGCCGTATTGACCGTCGACTTCAGCGTCTGGCAGCGTCGGTGAATTATCGGAATCAGGGTCGATAACGCTGATAAACCCAGACGTGGTTGGCGAGCCATTATCACTGATAGAGCCAACAGTATTCCCTGTCAGTACCGGCTCGTCATCGGTACCGGTCACCGTAATGACGATTTTTTGCTCAGTGCCATCAGAGGCGGTAACCGTGATGATATCGGTGTCGGTTTCTCCGCTGTTCAGACGCGATGCTGCGTCTTTGTCGAGGGTGTATGTCCATTCCCCATCAACCATTTCCAGCACACCGAATTCGCCTTCAATGCGCGTATCTTCGAAAGTCGGTGAGTCATCGGCATCTACATCGGAGATGGATAGTGACCCTGTCACAATTTGAGTTTCTCCGCTGGTGGTGTCGGTCAGGGCTCCGCCGGTCTGGCCGCTGACAACGGGAAGATCATCGGTTCCCTGAATGTTGATCTCTATGGTGAGCGGAGTGCCATCTAAAGCGTAAACGGTGATGGATTCGGGCAGCACATCGCCTGCATCCAGCGCATCAAAACTGGTGGTATGCTCGGGAGAAGAGGTGTATGTCCAGTTCCCGGCTTTATCTATGTTGATTTCACCGTATGTGCCGGTAAAAGTACCTGCCTGGAAGAAGGATTCCCCGTAATCAGCGTCAGATACGGTTGCGCGGCCATTCGTGGTAATCGCGCTGTCGGTTTCGCTGACGGTTACATTGGTCATGCCGCCAAATACGGCGGTATCGTTAGTGCCATCAATGGTGATAGTAATGGTTTGAACCGTACCATCTTCGGCACGAACCGAAATCGTATCGGTTAGCTGGTCACCCTCTCCAAGTCGGTTGATAGCGCCTTTTTCATCGGTGGAGGAGTAAGTCCAGTTACCGTTAGTATCGATGGTGATTTCACCCCAGCGCCCTTCAATGGTCTGTGGCGTGAAGGCATTATCGTTGCCATCAACATCGGTCGATGTCAGCTGTCCAGACGTGGACATGGTGCCATCACTTTCTACCAAAGTGCCTACGATGTCGCCGGCGATCTCGGCAGGGTCGTTGGTGCCTACCACGGTGACGAGGATTTGTGTTTCGGTGCCATCTTGTGATCGAACAGTGATGGTATCGACCAGCTGTTCACCTTCTTCTAGCGCATCAAAAGTGGCGTTGTAAGCGGGATCTGAGGTGTATGTCCAATTGCCTGCCGCATCAATACTGACTTCACCATAGGTACCGTTGAAGGTGCCGGCTTCGAAGAAAGATTCACCATAGTCAGCATCTGACACTGTCAGGCGGCCACTGGTGGTGAGTTGGCTATCTGTTTCGTCGATACTGACGCTGTTCATGCCGCCAAATACCGCTGCATCATTGGTGCCCGTGATGGTAATGGTGATGGTCTGTTCCGTGCCGTCTTCAGACTGAACGGTAAGGGTATCGGTCAGCTGTTCGCCCAGCCCAAGGCGGTTAATGGCGCCTTTGTCGTCGTCTGAGCTGTACGTCCAGTTACCATTGGCATCAATGGTCAGTTCACCCCATCTTCCCTCAAGGGTTTGCGGTGTGAATGTATTGTCGTTGCCATCCACATCGGTCGCGGTCAGCTGGCCTGATGTGGTCATGGTACCGTCGGCTTCCACCACAGTGCCGACGATATCGCCTGCAATCAATGCAGGATCATTGGTACCAATAATGGTGACTTTGATGTCGGTTTCCGTGCCATCCTCCGAGCGCACGGTAATGGTCTCAATACGCTGTTCACCTTCTTTAAGTGAATCAAGCGCGGCGTTTTGGCCAGGGTCCGTGGTGTAGGTCCAGTTACCCGCCCGGTCAATGGTGACAGCACCCAGATCGCCGACATAAGTTCCGGCTTCCATGAAGGACTCGCCCAAATCTGAATCGACGACATTGATGGTGCCTGACACGCTGATGACATCATTGGCTTCATACACGTCGCGTGAAGAGATGGCGGAAAACTCGGGCGCATTATTTGTCCCTACGAGTGTGAGGACGATTTGTTGTTCCGTACCATCTTCAGACCGGACAATGACCACTTCAGTCAACGTTTCCCCTTCCGGTAGACGTTCAATGGCGCCAGTAGGATCGGTGGTGGTGTAAGTCCAATTGCCATCTTCATCAATGGTGATTTCACCACGCAGAGTAGAAATGGTTTCTGCCACGAACTTGTTATCTGTGCCGTCGACATCCGCTGAGGTGAGGGTGCCAGTGGCCGTCATCGTGCCGCTGTTATCAACCACAGTCGCGGTAATATCGCCACCGATGACGGCTTCGTCGTTGGTGCCGTTGATCGTGATGGTGATTTGGGTTTCTGTGCCATCGACTGAATACACAGTGATGGCGTCTGTCATTTTTTCGCCATCTGCCAGAGACTTAATGGCAGAGTCGCTGCTGTCATGAGTGGTGTAAGTCCAGTTGCCGGCAGCATCAATGGTGACGGAACCCCAGGTGCCGTCGAACGTGCCTGCTTGCATGAATGACTCGCCGGCATCCGGATCATTGATGTTGATGGTGCCCTGTGCCGACATGGCACCGTCACTCTCGGTGATTTCTCCGGTGCTGATAGCGGAAAAGACTGCGTCATCATTCACGCCTTGGAAGGTGATGACGATTTGTTGCTCAGTGCCATCTGCGGCTTTGACAGTGACATATTCAGTCAGCGTATCTCCTTCTCCGAGCGCTTCGATCGCGCCTGTAGGATCGGTCGACACATAGCTCCAGCTACCGTCTTCATTGATGGTGAGTTCACCTCTCAATGTGGTAATGGTTTCAGCGATGAAGGTGTTGTTTTCGCCGTCAACATCGTTTGAGGTCAGGGTGCCGGAAGCTTGAAGGTTTCCGCCCTCGCCGGAGATGGTGGCCGAAATATCGCCTGACACCAGCGCCGGGTCGTTGGTGCCTTCAATGTTCAGAACAATTTGGTGGGTACTGCCATCAGAGGCGGTGATAGTGACGATATCTGTCGCTTGTTCACCTTCACCCAAAGGTGCAATGGCCTCTTTGTCAGCGGTATAAACCCAGACGCCGTTGTTCACCTCCAGTGACCCGTATTCGCCTTTATAGGTGCCATTTTCCAGTGCTGTTTCATTGTTGGAATCTGGGTCAATCACAGTGAGTGTGCCAGTAGCGGAAGGTGGCACAGTGCCGTTGCCATCGGTAACTGTGGCTGTGGTATCGCCTTCCACCTTGGCGTCATCATCGGTACGGTTGATGGGCAAGGTCACGGTTTCTTCCACCGTGGTTTTTCCATCGGAAACACTGACGGTAACGCTGATTTCGTCCAAGTTCAGGGTATCGTCATCAATTGCGGCGGCACCGGCTTCTGTAAGCACAACGTTGCCGTTTTCCACTTTGAAGTAACCATCAGGGTCATTTGTGATTTCAATGGTTAGCGCATCGCCATCGCCGTCTGTGGCATCGATAGACGCAACAACGCTGCCTTCAGCGACGTTTTCATCCTCCGTGAGCTCAACGGGTGTGATAGAAATTTCCGGCGTATCTTCAACCTCTGTCACTGTCACCCCAACCGTGCCAGACGTTTTGTACTGACCATCCGTGATATCAATGGTGAAATTGATGGTGCCACTGAAATTTGGTGGAGGCGTTAAAGTGAATGATCCATCGCTGTTTTTGGTGATGGTTGCACCTTCGACGCTGGGTCTGATGTCTGTGACCTGAATGTTGGCCGCGTTACCGCCGCGGATCGCACCGAGAATATCTTCGCGGCTAAGAATAATGTCGCCATCTTCTTGAGAGGAGATCGTAAAGTTACCGAAGGTTGGCGGTGCATTGTTGTTACCGCCGCCGCCCTCATCGTCAGTACTCGGTTTTTGTTGGATGGGCAAGTAGCGGCTGCTGAAGAGGGTCTCGGTTTGACCCGATGTTAACTTGTTGGAACCAAAAAGCCCCGTACTATCAAATGCGCTTATGTTGCTGATACCACCCGTGGAGCCAATGTACTCAATAACGGAAGCCGCCGTGAGTGCTGATCCTGCAGCTTCTTCACCCGCCGCTGTTTCAGTGCCTTCCTTTTGGGTGGGGTCATCGCCTTCTTCAATCGCCGCGATAACGTCGAGCACATCGGAAGGGAGGTCGAGGTTATCGAAACCTTCTTCTCCAACAAGTAATGCTTCGTCAAGCACATCAAGCTGCTCACCTTCTTCTGTTACCAGCCAGGCGTTTTTTCCATTGGGTACGGATAATACATCGCCGGTTTGCAGCACGGTGTTGGGTGCTGCCTGCACCAATTCACCGTCTGGTTTTACCACAAATGCTTGTCCTACGACCTGACTAATAACTAAGTTGATAGCCATAGTTTTCTCCCGACAATTAGCGGCTCATCATTGAGCTAAATGTTTATCTTTTGAGCGGTTTGTTAAAAGTAGTACATAACGTTAAGTGGGGATAAGCCAGTCAAGGAAGTTAGATAAATTTTCTTTGCAATCTGTTTCATAAATGAGATTTACGTGCAGGCAGGTGATGGAAGTGAAAAGAAAAGCGGCATTGTCACCCCCGAAAAAAGATGGAAATAGGTCTCATATGCAACTGACAAACAAATAATTAAGTCGGTGTCAGATTTGGCAGTCACAATGAAAAGCCACTAGCTTTATAAGGCAGATAGATGTTTCGCCAGTGAGAAATAAGTGAGTACGGGAAGTCGCTGATGACGGGGTCCGTGCCTAAACAAGGCCTGCAGAGAAAGGCTAACCAAAAGCTGATTGGCGATCTTGGCCCAAGACGGTTGTGTCTGAAAAAGTCTTAAAGGAAGGCCTAATGACAGGTTTGGTGAAAAATGAGCCCTTGATTGTGCTCGCGGACGAAGATCTTTCCCACATTGATTTTTACCAGCAAGTTTTGAGTGAGAGTGGATATTGGCTGCGTTCGGTTGCGACGCCCGCCAAGTTGATGACAATTCTCCAACAACATCCGGTGAACATTCTTGTTATCAGCATGGACTTTCCGTTTGAAGATGGCGGTTCATTTACCCAGGAAGTTGCCAAGATCAAGCAATTACCGACCTGCCGTAACACGCGAATTGTGATGACGAGTAGCCAGTTTTCTGCTGAACAAAAACAACAGGCGTACCGAAGCGGTGGTGCTGATTATGTGGTTTATCCCATCGCCCCAGAGGAACTGTTCCTGAAAATGTCGACACACCTGACGGCGGGAGCAAGAAACAACGTCGCCAGTGCGTTGAGTAGAAGCTTCAATGTGCTGTCTGAGTCTAATCTGTCGTTGTATCCCATGATGGCGACGGCGCTTAGCTGCGCCCAGATGCTGAATCAAACCTCCCTCAGCAACAAGCAGGCGCTGTATTTGGATAGCCTGACCCGCGCCCTCAAACGCACTGGGGTGATCTGCGATAACCTGCGGGATTTCCAAGAGCTTTCTTCGCACTTTCTCTCGCTGGAAAATACACCCTTCGACCTCGACCAATTGCTGGAAAGTTTGCGTGAGTACCTACTCAGCGAGGCGGAGAGCCGCGATGTTGAACTTCTGTTTAATGTGCCACTGGACGTGCCACGTTCCTTGGTGGGTGATCCGGACAGATTGCGCAGAGTGCTGCTGAACCTTATTGATGAGGCCATGATTGTCGGTGAAGGCAGCCCCATTATTCTCAGCATCAAGTCGGGTCAATTGAACGATAACAGTGCTGTGCTGGAATTCGCCATCAACCAGAAAGTGACGGACGACGAGCAGATGTTCGACGATCTGGAAGAGTTAAACGAACGCCTGCTGATGTCCAAGTCGGAAGTGGATGAATCCATCAACCTGCTGATTGCATCTTGCTTGATTGAGCAAATGGGCGGGCAGGTGCATGATGAAATGGATGACAGCGAGCCTGGTGTTTATTTCAATCTGGAGTTGCAACTGGCAAAAGCTACGTCAGATAAGAGTTTCTCTGTGCCTGTCGATTTACGTGAGCTTCGCGTTCTTATCGTGGATGACAACCCTTCTTCCATCGCGGTGCATCAGGCCATCATCGAGTCGTTGGGCTTTGATGTGGATGCTGCCAGTGATGTAGACAGTGCGTTCACCGCTATTATGGAAGGGCATCTGGATTTAGAGCTGGAACCTTATGATCTGGTATTGCTTGATTGGCACATGCCTGGGAAGAAGGGATTCCATCTGCTAGAAAAAATCAAAGATGACCTTGAGCCCGAGAAACACCCGCTGGTGATTGTGATCAGCGCGTATGACAAGAAGAAAATCGACAAGGAGCGCGGTCAGGGCAAGATTGATGGCTACCTCCATAAACCTATTTCTGCGTCAGTGATGTTCGATACCATCATGGAAGTGATGGGGCAAAACTTGCCCAAAACACACCGACGTGTCATCGGGGCCAAACAGTATGGCTCGGCAGTCACTGTCAACGGCGGCGGACGCCGGATTTTGGTGGTGGATGACATGCCCATCAATCAGCAGATTGCCCGAGAGATCTTAATCAGTAACGACTTCCAGGTGGAATTAGCCTCTTCCGGCCGTGATGCTGTGGTCAAGGTTTGTCCGGCACCAGAGCTATACGATGCCATTTTGATGGACCTAGAAATGCCAGAAATGAACGGACTGGAAGCCACCCGGATCATCCGTGAAACCTCTGACAAAGAAAGCTTGCCGATTTTTGCAGTGACCGCACATACCATGGAGCGTGACCGTCAACGTTGTTCAGAAGCAGGAATGAATGACCACATCCCTAAGCCACTTGATGCGGACAACTTGCTACAAAAGCTCGCAGGGTATCTTGGACTTGCCGTCACATCGGTCTCCATTCAGGAAGGGGAAGAGGCCAGTCAATCGACTGAATACGAATATGTCGATGTGGAGGATGGCATCAAACGTGTGATGGGGAACGAGGCGCTTTATTTCAAACTGCTGAGTGACTTCGTCCACCAAGCCAGAGCGCAGGAGAATCAGGTCTATCAACAAATTGAAGCGGGGCTGCTGACGGAAGCGTCGGAAAATGCTCACACCATTGCTGGCAGCGCGGGCAACCTTTCAATCGTGGGTTTACGCCGCTCGGCCAAACAACTGCAGAACGCCCTGATGGCTCTGGAAGATTATCAATCGCCGCTTACCCACTTTAAGCGCGACATGGACAACGCGATAAAGGAAATTGGGGAGATTTTGCTGAGGCATCATCAAACCGCTATCCCACAGAGCCTGTTGAACGCTGAAAGCGCAAAGAACACGTCATCAAGCTCAGCGACGCCGGATGTGGATCAGGCAAAACTTTCGCGCTTAAAAGTCTTCAAAGACCAAATGATGTCGCAAGACCTGATAGCGATCGATACCTATTATCAGTTGCTGGTCGACTACTGCGATTTGGCACCCAAGTTGAAACCCGTGGGCGATAAATTGATTGAGCTTGACTATGCCAAGGCGTTGAGCGCATTCAACGCTTATATCAAAGAAAACAAACTGGATATCCCATTGGCTGATGAAAAGGGAGCAACGCATGCACGCTAATACCACTGCTCCAGATAAAGATACAGTTCTGTTGGTCGATGAATCACCAAACAGTATCCGCATCTTAAACGCCATTTTGGGTGAAGAATACCGGGTGATTTTTTCCACCTCGGGCGCAACAGCCAAAGTGTTGGCGAAGGCTGAATCACCCAAGTTGATCCTGATGGATGTCGAGTTGCCTGATATGGATGGGTTTGAACTCTGTCAGTATTTTAAAACTGAACCAGGCACCAAAGATATCCCTGTCATTTTGATCACTGAACATTCAGAAGATGAAGGCCGGGAAATGGGGTTGAAAATTGGTTGTGCCGATTACATTTCCAAGCCAGTGTCACCCGCAGAAGTCAAACTGCGCATCTACAACCAACTTCGTATTCGTCGCAATGAAGAGTTGATCATGCAGCGAGCGCTCTACGACTCGCTAACCGGATTAGCGAACCGTAATCTCACACTTGATCGGCTGCGCTACGCCATCGCTCACGATCTCCGCAGGGGCTTAATGACCGGCGTGATGCTGGTGGATATCGACAATTTCAAAATCATCAACGATACACTGAGCCATGACGTGGGCGATCAGGTGTTGGTAGAGTTGTCTCGCCGAATCGTGAAAACCGTGCGCGAAATAGACACTGTCGGACGGGTCAGTGGCGACGAATTCCTGATTGTCCTTCCCGGCTTGCATCAGACAGAAAATGCCTGCCAGATCGCCAGCAAACTGCGCAAGGCTATTAACAAGCCAATCGAGATCACAGGTGGCGGTGAAGTGCACATCACTGCCAGCATGGGGATCTCGCTAAGTCCATTGGACTCAGATGATTTCAAGCGTCTCTTTGGTAATGCTGATATTGCGAAACATCAGGCGAAAGAGGGCGGTAAAGACAGCTATCGCCTGTTTACCAGTGAGATGAATGATAACGTCCACCGCCGGTTGAGGCTTGAATATCACCTGGTTTGGGCGCTCTCCCGCGGGGAGTTTTCTTTGGTATACCAGCCATTGTATAACCTGAACACCAACCGTATATCTGGCGCAGAAGCATTGCTCCGATGGAACAACGACGAACTGGGTTCTGTCGCGCCAACCGAGTTTATTCCTATCGCAGAACAGTCAAACCTCATCTATGAAATTGGCAAATTTGTTCTCGATACTGCCATGAATGACTTTGCATCACTGACAAATAAGGAAGGGGATTTACTGCATCTGGCCGTCAACATCTCCCCACAACAAGTCAGGCAACCGCAATTTGTTGATGACTTCACCCAAATCATGGAAAAGCATGAGTTCGCAGCCGACAGACTGGAATTGGAGGTGACGGAAGGGTTACTCCTCAGCAATCAACCAAACGTCAAAGAGATGCTGAACACTCTGCATGATTTGGGCACGGAGCTGTCGATGGATGATTTCGGCACGGGCTATTCCTCTCTCAGCTACCTGCTTCAGTTCCCTTTCGATGCCCTTAAAATTGATCGTGAGTTTGTCGACGGTATTACGGACGTTGAATTAAATGAAGCCCTCGCTACCGCCGTCATTTCTATGGCTCAAGGGTTGAAGATCAAGACGGTAGCCGAAGGTGTGGAGACCGAAGAGCAGCTGGAGATGCTAAAGTCGAAAGGCTGTGATTTAGCACAGGGCTACTATTTGAGTCGCCCGTTAGATATTGAAGGGTTGAAGGCGCTCTTAGGTGACAGTCAGGCTTCACCGCTCGGAGATACCACTATTGAGAGTTCGGCGGATGAATCAAAGGCTACCTGATTGCGATCAGTAACTGGATTCAACAAAAGGGAGCAATGGCTCCCTTTTGCTTTTGAGACGATGAACTTTCGGTAGTGAAAGGAGAAGCTACTTCAACCATCCGGCGACCGTTTGTACTGGATCGCCGCCACCTTGTGGCGTAAGCCAAACGGCTATTGCTGATGGCTTGGCGGCGACCTCGTTACCCAGAGTAAACTGCCAGTTATGCTGCCCTGGTTTAGTGCCGAAATCTACCACCACAAAATCATGCTCCAAGGTTCTGCCACGGTTTTCACCACGTTTTACCTTGGTTTCAATATCCATGGCGAGCAACGCGAATTGTGCGTTGAGGTGCGCATTGCCTTCGTAATTCACACTGAGAATATTGCCGTTGAGAGATGCTTTTAGTGCGGGTGCTTGAGGGCCGCTGGCATAAGGAACGGGCTGTCTGGCGAAAAAGCCCCGCCATTCCTGATCGTTGATAAACCATCCTGGGGTATACACGCCACTGGCACGGCTTTGAGAGACCTTTTGTCGCTGCCTTTGACTGAACTCAGGCTTGGCGTATTTATCTTCCCAGCCAATGTAATTCCAGTAATCCACATGAAACGCCATAGGAATCACACTCGTCCAAAGCCCATCTTTCCCTTTGAGCTTGTTAAGCGCGGCTTCTGCCGGAGGGCAACTGCTGCATCCTTCTGAAGTATAAAGTTCAACCACAGTGGCAGGCGAACCGCTGTTCTCCCAAGTTTGTGCTGAGAGTGATAGCGGAATAGCAGCGGAAGAAAGCAAAGTGAGGGTTAGCATTCGACGCATAACAGTACCTTTGGGTATAAGCTCCCTAAAAGAGACCTGCAGGCGTGTCAGTCGCTTTCAACTTTTGAGAAACCTTGTGCCTTTCTGTTTGTTTTACGAGTCTTTTGTCTAAGCTGGATGATAGGGTTACAGCCCATAGGGTTAACGCCTAAAAACTTTGGGTATAAAGGAGAACACCATGAAACTGCTTGTGATTATTTTCTTCACGCTGTTTCTTGCCAGCGGGTGCAAAATCACCAGTATTGAAGGTGAAACGGACGATGTCGAAATCAAAGTTAATTCCAAAGACAACGACGACTACGGTGATAAAGGTGATAAGGATGGTCACCCAGACGGCAAATTCTGCCCACCAGGACAAGCCAAGAAAGGGCGGTGCTAACAAAGGTTGGATATGAAGATTTCAACCGATAGTTACGTGGTTGTTATGACGACGTTTGCTGATGAAAATATCGGCAAACGTATTATCGAATCGCTGCTGGACAAGAAACTGGCGGCCTGTGTTCAGGTGCTACCCATACAGAGTTACTACCATTGGCAGGGGAAAATCGCTTCTGATGCTGAAAAGCAGGTGATGATAAAAACGAAAAAGTCACTATATCAGGATGTCGAAGCAGAAATCTGTCGGTTGCATGATTACAACGTGCCCGAAGTGATACAGCTGCCTATTGAAGCGGGTTTACCTGCTTACCTATCCTGGATATCTGAAAGCTGCGAACAATAAAAACCTCTGTCGTTTGAACAACAGAGGTTTTTTATTCATTGGAATACAGAACTTAGAGCTTGATTCTGTAGCCAAGAATGAGGCTGAGATTTTTCTCGGTGTCGTCGAGTTTTTGGCCACTATTCAGGGAGCCTTCCAGCTTACCTTGGGTATAACGGAGGCCTACCATCAGATTAGAAAAATTGCCATCAACACCAGCACCCCAGCGAAAACCATCCCCTGTCGCATCGTCGCTGCCGTTGTAAATTCTGAGTGACGAATAGCCGACCAAACCATATACATCCAGTGAACTTTCAGAACCCATGTGGAATCGTTTACCTACCGGAATATTGGCAGAATATGAGTAGTCTTCTTTGTAACCACCGTAGGTCTTTTCGAAGTCATCGTTGTTCAACAGTGCGAATTCGAGTTCACCGCCAAGAAAAAAATTGTTATCGGCGATATTTTTGGCACCTACATGTACGGCAAATTTTTCGCCTGTTTCATCAGCAAACTCGTGCGCTCCAATGCTTCCTGCAATGTAGAAATCTTGTTCATTCGCTTGTGCAGCACCTGATGCCAGTGCCGCAAACAGCAAGCCGGTTCCCAACTTCATTTATTAAATTCCTTTTCCTAACCAGTTATTACGCTATTGAAATAGCGACTATCAAACGTAATTCCTGTTCAAATTACAGGAGGCAGAAAAAGGGAGTTTGTATCTTATTTAATAAAGGAAAGGCTTTGTTTGTATTTATATTAATTTAAATGCATTGCGCTGATATGCAAGGGGCAAGTTTTGTATTAATTAATATTCAAATCTTGCCCAATTATTTAACGATGGTTATTTCTTTAATTCAATTTGATGTGCTTCTGACCAGTTCCTCAAGTCATCAAGAATCTTTAATGCAGACTGGCCGAACTCTGTGAGCTCATAACTAACAGCAATAGGACGATCACTGATCACCTTGCGTAAAACCATGCCCTCACTTTCCAACTCCTTTAGTCGTTGGTCGATCATCTTTTTACTGGCACCGCCCAATTGGCGGGCGAGATCATTAAAACGGACTGGGCCATCTTTTAAATGATAAATGATTGAGCCTTTCCACTTGCCGCCAATCAGGCGCATCGCGCGTTCAATCGCACAGGGCTCCGTGCACACATTGGTCGCAGATTTCCGGCCGCGACTGTCAGTTTCTATTTTCGCTACCAACTTAGAATGCCTCGCTCTAAAAAGACCCTAGGTTACAAAAAGTAAACTGGTTGAAAAGAAGGTAAAGGTTACCATAATTAACCACACAATACATTCTATACCCAAACAACCTGAAGATGCCGGATTCAGCGAGTTTGACTGGTGTTGTGATCGCGGCGTCCCTTTGTAGGTGTAGTCACCTCCATCAAAAAGGGACAAC